>NZ_JBFRNU010000050.1:0-73541 GCF_041471145.1 Vibrio sp. 10N.261.54.A5
CAAAGATCAACACGCCCTAATAACCGTAGAGATAATGCCGCCTTAAATTTGGCGATAAGCCAAGGATTTGACATTACTTAAGCTTATGGTTTGCTTAAAATTATATTACGTTATTAAATTATAAAATCGCTCGAATTTAATACTGATATTGGGTAGTATGCGCGAGATTTCCCACTACTCGTGAAACTTTGACATGAAACTAACACTTAAGCAGAAGTTAATAGGTGCTAGCCTATCTGCTGTTGTCGTTATGGCAACAGCGTTAACTTGGTTATCAGCAAACCAATTATTTGAACAGACTCGTAATGGCGTATACCTACGAGCTGAAAGCGTATCTGAAGCAGCATCTGAAGGTATTAAAAACTGGATTGATATCCGTACTGATATCGCATCAGCATTTAATGACTTTTCACGAGAGGATGATGTTGTTCCTTTCCTTAGACAAGCTCGTGTAGCGGGTGGCTTTGACGATATCTTTTTAGGTACTCCAGAAGGTGAAATGTACCGTTCACATCCTGAACGTAATCGTGCAGATTACGATCCTCGTCAACGTCCTTGGTACCAAGAAGCAAACGCTGCAGGTAAGCAAATCATTACTACGGCTTACCAAGATGCAATCACCAAAGCACTTCTAGTAACGATCGCAGAACCTGTTCGCCACAACGGCCAACTTGTTGGTGTTGTTGGTGCAGACGTACTGATCGACCAGTTGGTTAACGATGTAATCAGCCTTGATGTTGGTGACAACGCTTACGCAATGCTAATTGATGCCTCTGACGGCACATTCCTAGCACACCCAGATTCAGCACTAAGCTTGAAGCCGGTAAGCCAGCTTTCAAACGATATCTCTATGCCTATCATCGAAAACGCAGTGCGTACGGGTAGCATCGAGATCATCAAAGAGCGCGGCGCAGACAAGCTGCTTTACTTCACGAAGGTGCCTAACACTAACTGGATCTTCGCGGTTCAGATGGACAAAGCAACAGAAGAAGCGAACCACTCAACGCTACTTACTCAGCTGATCATCACTGCTGTCGTTATTACGCTCATCGTAATCGTACTCGTGTCTTGGTTAGTAAGCTTCCTATTCCGCGACCTAAACCGCGTTTCAGCAGCACTTGAAGAAATTGCTTCAGGTGAGGGCGATCTTACTCAACGCCTTGAGCCTAAGAGCGACGACGAAATTGGTCAGCTTGCAGCAAACTTCAACCGCTTTGTGGGTAACATGCACACCATGGTGATCAAGCTAAGCGAAGTATCTGCTGCGCTAGGCAACCAAGCACGTCAAACGGCTTCTCAAGCTGAAGAACGTAGTGCTCGTATCCAAATGCAACAAGACGAGATCAACATGGTAGCAACAGCCGTTAACGAAATGGCTGCAGCAACACAAGAGATCGCAGGTAACGCAGACCATACTGCACAGAACTCATCTGAAGCGGTTGGCGCGTGTGAGCACGGTACTGGTCAAGTGACACAGACTCAAAGCTCTATCCAAAACCTGGCTCAAGAAGTTCAAATCGCAACCAACGTGATTCTAGAACTTGAAGAGCACGGCAACAGCATCAACGCTATCTTGTCTAACATTCAAGGTATTGCAGAACAAACAAACCTACTTGCACTTAACGCCGCTATTGAAGCAGCACGTGCCGGTGAGCAAGGTCGTGGTTTCGCAGTAGTAGCGGATGAAGTTCGAGTTCTGAGCCAACGTACACACGGTTCAACGCAAGAAATTCAACAAACGATTGAGTTGCTGCAAGGTACAACAGGCAAAGCGGTTAACATCATGAACGATAGCCGTACTCTTGCTGAAACCAGTGTTGATGACGCGAACTCAGCGGCTGCAAGCCTAACGCAAATCCATGCTGCTGTTGAACGCATCAGTGACATGGCAACACAGATTGCTTCTGCTGCAGAAGAGCAAGCGTCAGTAACGTCTGAGATTACTCGTAACACTGAAGGAATCCGTGACGTATCTAACGAGCTAGCAGACGAAGCACACCAAGCTGCAGAGCAAGCTGCGCAGCTTTCTGAACTGTCTCACGAGCTAGAAAGCGAAATCAGCCGCTTCAAGCTGTAATCGAAGCCAATATAACAAAGCCCTGACTTAGGTTGGGGCTTTGATGTATCTGTACAATCTAGACTAACGAGTTATTTAAACTCAAACTTGCCCTTCATGATTGCCCAGTGGCCCGGGAATGAACATAGGAAAGAGTAGTCGCCACCGGCTGTCATTTTCTCTGTGCTGAAAGTGATTGAGGTTGACTCGCCACCACCGATAACACGAGTGAAGGCGTAAACGCGGCTGTCGTCAGGTTTTACGTAGTTATTGTCGATACCTGCCGACATACCATCGATGCCTACTGCTTGTAGCGACGCAGTGTCTGTTATAACGACGTTGTGACCCATTGATTGGGCTGGCATAGAACCAGTATGGTTTAGCGTCAGCTTCACTTCTTTACAGCTCGCTGGAACGCTTAATGTGTCAGTTGAAAATTTCATTTGATCACTAGCATCAATCGATACTTCACATTCCGAGCTCGCTTGAGCGGTAAAGCTAGCACCTACAAGCGCTATCGTTGTTGCGATTAATCGTAAAGACATACACTGTTCTCCATTATTTTAGGGGGAGGTTATTCCATGAGGTTGATTGATACGTATTATCCTAGAAAGATGATCATAGTAATGTGCTACGACTTGAATTGTGTGCAACTCGTTGCTTTGTAAATGGTAAGTTTTTGTAGGAAAGGGCAAAACTAATCAGCGCATGAACAACCGTTTAGGGGGGAATGGTTGCTCGAGACTAGAATCACAGACACAAAAAAGCCCGAGCATAAACTCGGGCCTTGAATAGTTTTCTTTATAGCTTAAGGGGAAGCTAGATTGCCTGACGAAGTTGGAAATAACGTCCTGCTTCGTTTAACAGTTTCTCATGAGAGCCGTTTTCAACAATCTCGCCTTGTTCAATCAGAACGATCGAATCCATCGATTCCAGACCAATCAAACGGTGAGTAATGAAGATAACCGTCTTGCCTTCAAAATGCTTCTCGAACAGCGTCATGATGCTGTGTTCTGTTTGCTTATCTAAGCCTTCTGTTGGCTCATCTAGAAGCAGGATAGGAGCATCATGAAGAATCGCGCGTGCGATACCAATACGGCGCTTCTCACCACCAGACAGTTGACGACCACCGTCACCTAACCAGCTATCAAGTGCGTTATTCTCAAGCAGCTTTTCTAGACCAACGTCTTTTAGGATGTTCGCTAAGTGATCATCGGTCGCTTCTGGTCTTGCAATCAACAAGTTGTCACGCAAAGTACCATTTAGAATGTCGACACGTTGGCTTACTACACTGATTGATTCACGAAGCTGCGATTCATTCCACTGCGTCAGTTCAATACCCGCGATTGAGATGTAGCCCTTTTTAGGATCCCAGTAGCGAGTCAGAAGCTGGATCAGAGTCGATTTACCAGAACCCGTTTGACCAACAATCGCAACCTTGTGCGTGGCAGGGATCGTTAGGTCAACAGCGTTCAGAACACTGCGCTCAGAGTCAGGGTAGTTGAACGTCACGTTTGAGAACGTAATATCAAGCGGCTTGTTGATGTCGAGTTTCTCTTCAGCAAACTGAACTTCAGGCTCTGACAGAATAACTTCATTCAAGCGACGAGCAGAAGACAGAGTTTGACCTAAATGCTGGAACGCGCCTGCGATAGGCATCAGCAGTTCAAAACTTGCCATGGTTGCGAATGCCATTAGCGCGATGAACGGGTCTGGTGCATTACCACCCACACCGTCAGCCGCAAGCCAAAGCATAAGAACCAACGTTAAACCGTTGAACAGCATTAGCGCAGCTGAAGCCATACCGGTTAGGTTAGCATTCACAAACTGATTCGCCATCAGCTTTCGTTGCGTTTCTAGAATCGCATTACGGTAACGCTCTTCAGCACCGAACAGAGTTAGCTCGCTGTAGCCTTCAATCCAATCTAGCGTTGTCACACGAAGATCCGCTTTGTTCTGTGTCAGCTCACCACCGTTACGTTTACCCAATTTGTAGAACAAGATTGGCCAAACCAACAGCATGATCAGAAGGATAGAACCTAAGATTAAACCTAGTGAGCTATCGAACCACATTAAGAACAGAGTCAGGAAGAAAATCCCGAACACACCCACCGTCACAGGGCTTACTAAGCGCAAGTACACGTGATCCATGGCGTCGACATCAGCAACCAAGCGGTTCAGAAGATCAGCATCACGAAGGTTTGAAATACGACCTGGGATCAGCGGAGCCAGCTTCTTGAAGAAGAAGATACGCAGATCAGTTAACAGTTTGAATGTCGCATTGTGGCTCACAACACGTTCACCCCAACGACCCGCAGTACGGCTCATTGCTAAACCACGTACACCACCACCTGGTAGCATGTAGTTGAAGGTTTCACGTGCAATCGTAAGGCCTGCAACCGCAGAAGCTGAAATGAACCAGCCTGATAGCGTTAACAAGCCGATAGAAGCCGACAGAGTAGCAAAAGCCAATAGCATGCCTAGCGATAGGCCAAACCAATGCTTTTTATAGAGTTTCAGGTAAGGCAGTAAATCACGCATCTAAATTACCCTTATTATCTTGTTGAGCTAAGTTCGCGTTAAGCATCTCTTCAAATAAACCACCCGCAGTCGAAAGCTGAGAGTAATGACCTTGTTCAACCAGACCACCATCGCGCATAACCAGAATGTTATCGACCGATTGAAGCGGGGCAAGTTGATGCGTCACAAGTAGGGCAGTGCGGCTTTCGATATTGCTATTGATGCCTTTCATTACCAACTGTTCGCTACGAGTATCTAAGCTGGCAGTGGGTTCATCGAGCAACCAGAACTGACCGTCTTGAATCATTGCGCGAGCCAGAGCTAAACGCTGAGACTGACCCACAGACAGACCGCCAGAGCGATCAGAGATCATATAATCCAAGCCGTGCTCATTTACGAATTCGTTAGCAAAAGACTGCTCAAGTGCATTCTCGACAACTTGGTCAGTGATATCGTGCTTACCTAGAGTGACGTTGTCACGAATTGTGCCGTGCAGTAGCAACGGGTTTTGACCAACCCAACTAATCGTTTTACGCCAAGAGGCTAAGTCTAGGTCACGCAGTTCAATGCCATTGATTTTCAAGCTTCCTTCATAAGGCATGAAACCAAGAATGGCGTTGATCAAACTTGTTTTACCCGCACCACTTGGACCAACTAACGCAGTCGATTGGCGAGTATTCAGTGCAAACGAGATAGGGCCAACCAGTTGAACACCTTCAGGGCTTAACACTTTGAGATCTTGAGCTTCAATATTGATGCCTTGAGCCGGATCAAGCTGAGTGTCGCCTGATTTAACCTTAGTGATGTCGGTTTCTAGGAACTCGACAATACTTTCAGCTGCGCCAACCGCTTGTTGCTTCGCGTGGTAGAAAGTACCTAAATCACGCAGAGGTTGGTAAAACTCTGGCGCCAAGATAAGGATAAACAAACCTGCGAATAGCGTAATGCCAACGCCGTAGTGGCCGAAGTTAAGCTCGCCGATGTAAGTGAAACCAAAGTAAACCGCCGTCATCGCAATCGAGATAGACGTGAAGAACTCAAGTACTGCAGACGACAAGAAAGCGATCTTCAATACATCCATGGTGCGCGTTCTGAACACCTCAGATGCACCTTTCAATACTTCTGTTTCAGCGTTTGTGCGGTCAAATAGACGGATGGTTGTCATTGACTGCAAACGGTCGTAAAAGTGACCAGAAAGACGTTGCAGTGCTTTGAAGTTTTTACGGTTTGCATCGGCTGCTTTCATACCCACAAGTGCCATGAACATTGGTACCAGTGGAGCAGTAATCAAGAAGATCAGTCCTGCTGCCCAGTTTACTGGGAACACCACAACCAAAATAATGAATGGAATCATTACCGACAAAGACATCTGAGGTAAGTAACGAGAGAAGAAGTCTTGCATGTCTTCGACTTGTTCTAGCAACAGGGTTGCCCACGTACCCGCAGGTTTGCCTTTGATATAAGCAGGGCCCAACTCACGTAACTTATCAAGGATGAGTTGCCTGATGTAGACACGGATCTGTTCACCACAGCGATAACCTGCGATCTCACGTCCCCATGTACAGCCAGCACGGCCAACGACCGATAATGCCAAGCCTGCGAAATGACCAACCAGTTCAGATTTATCGACATTTTCGATGATCAGCTGGTGAAGAATAGAGGCGAGAAGAGCTGCTTGAGCAATTAAGAACACGCTTGAAAGTACGCCAAGGCTAATCGCAATCATAAGCCAGCGTTTCGCTAACTTACTCTGTTGCTTAAGCCACTTGTTCAAGCTGCGTTGTTTTTTCTTATCCATTATGAAGGCTTAATGATAATTATTATTTGTTGAGGGCGGCTAGTATACAAAAGAAAGCCCAGTGGATATACCACTGGGCTCTAGGGATTTACAACAAAATGTGATGACGCCCTGCATCTACTGAGGCGAGAGCACCGATAATCAAATCTGCAATCTCAGATTTACTTATCGTTAAGACCATCTAGGAAGCGTTCAGCATCCAGTGCAGCCATACAACCTGTACCAGCAGAAGTGATTGCTTGGCGGTAGTTGTGGTCCATTACGTCACCTGCAGCGAATACGCCAGGGATGCTTGTCTGTGTCGCGTTACCTTCAAGGCCAGACTGAACGATGATGTAGTCATCTTTCATATCCACTTGGCCTTTGAAGATTTCAGTGTTTGGTTGGTGACCGATAGCAATGAATGCGCCCATTACTTCGATATCTTCTGTTTTATCAGACTGAGTATCTTTAATACGAACGCCAGTCACGCCCATGTCGTCGCCTATAACTTCGTCTAGCGTGCGATCAGTGTGAAGAACAATGTTGCCGTTCTCTACTTTGTCCATTAAACGCTTCACAAGAATCTTTTCAGCGCGGAACGTGTCACGACGGTGAACTAGATGAACTTCAGACGCGATGTTAGACAGGTAAAGTGCTTCTTCAACCGCCGTGTTACCACCACCAACAACCGCTACTTTCTGGTTGCGGTAGAAGAAACCATCACACGTTGCACAAGCAGAAACGCCGCGGCCTTTGAATGCTTCTTCAGAATCTAAACCTAGGTACTTAGCCGATGCGCCCGTTGAGATGATCAACGCATCACACGTGTACTCGCCAGAATCGCCTTTAAGACGGAAAGGGCGGTTTGAAAGGTCGACTTCGTTAATGTGGTCGAACAGGATCTCTGTTTCAAAGCGCTCTGCGTGCTCTTTCATGCGATCCATCAGTGCTGGGCCTGTTAAACCTTCCGCATCACCCGGCCAGTTTTCCACTTCTGTTGTGGTTGTAAGCTGACCACCTTGCTGCATACCAGTAACCAGAACTGGGTTTAGGTTTGCACGAGCAGCGTAAACTGCAGCTGTATAGCCAGCAGGGCCAGAACCAAGAATCAATAAATTACAGTGCTTTACGTCGCTCATGAGGACTCCGAAATTGAATTTGTTTTAATTTATAATCGCTTAGGATTGTATGGAAAATATGGAGGCAATAAAAGGTTAAACAAGGGCTGAAGTGTAATTAATCGTTATAGTTTAGAACTTAATCGAGACAAACGTTTTCGTGGTTGGAACATTGGCGAAAGCCATTGCGTCAAGTGGGCTGGCATTCCTGAGCTTAAACCATTGCTGGCAGCTTGCTGAACAAAGAAGTGTGCTTTCACGACGCATTCCACCGTTCAGACAAACTTTATCTAGCGACTATCTACACAAACGAAGTAGGGAGATCCGCGAAGGTCGAACTACTGAATGGTACGAACAAGCCTCTAGCAAACCTACCGCCCGTTGATTTTGAAATCGACTTTGAAGAAGCTTGTATGTTTTAGTGGGTGCAAGATGAAGTCTACATTTAAACCGACATTTCCCAGAGAAATTTTAAGTATTCAATCACATAAATTAAACCTAAAAATTAACTAATTTAATATGCAATCGAGGCTGTGGTAGGGAGGGGTGAATGGGTGATGAGCAAAGGTACGTATAAAATCTAACGATTGCTCTAAGTCACAGCTTTATGCGTGCGGGTTAGTATGGGGGGGACAGTAAAGGCTCCCTATGGAGCCTAATTTTGAGGTGTTGCTTTATAACATTGGTTATCAAGGTATGTATTCACATTACTTACATATTCATCTAAGAACGAGAATACATTGGATTTAATCTCAATTAGCTGTGTTACTGTAACATCTTGACCAATATCAGAAAATGATTTGTTGCCGTGAGCAAGCCAGTTTCTATACTGCTTGACGTTACCAAGATGTCGTCCATCTGCAACTGCGCGGATTCCGTATTTATGACATACATTACGCACACCATCTGCATCCATATTACCTGAAACTCCTGAAACAAAATCTTTAAAGTCTAATGCATCACCAGAGTGTGTTTCGCAGTAATAGTTATAAACGGTTTCGATTAGTTCACCTTTCGGTGTTGATGTTAGGCTTTCTCCCTTAGAGTGCCACCAGACCTTTTTTAACAAATCCATAATAGCCGAGAAGCCTAATCCTTCATCTTTTATCCTGTTATAGATACTTTGAACGCCATTCATTACGGTAGCTTCCACCAAGTTATATATTAAAAGGTAACATGAAGCTTTACACACTTTTTGTTGAATAGCTGAAACTGAACTTTCATTATCATCTATATCAGTGACCTTAGCTCCATCAGAACTTAAAGCTTGTAAAAGTGTAATGTAAGCTTCTATTTCACCTTTTCGTTTATCGTATTCATCAGTAAACGCTCGCATTATTAAGCCTCTAATAGCCAGTCTCGAACATATTCGACGCGACCTCTTAATCTCGGTCCTGAGTTACTAGCATGCGATGTTACATGTTTGTTGAAATCTGAGGTGCGCACAAAGCCATCACCCTTATTATCAAGTTCTGGTTCTGCTTTTAGGGCGAGATTTACTCCAATAGCTATAGACTCAAACCTTACTCTAGGAGTCGTCTTAGACTTCGCTGTCTTTCTAAAGCCATCAGGTAAGTTTGCTTCGACATAATTAAGCATGCTTCTAAACTCAGATTCTAATTGGACAATATCGAAATTCAATTTATTAGCTTCACGTAAATAATCATCTAAGAAATTAAATACTGAATGCTTAAATTCCAAATATTTATCTGAATAAGCGAAGAAGCGCAAAATTAGTTCTTCACGTTCACCACGAAGAGCAGATTTATGAGACACAGGGCATAAGCGGTTGAACTGCTCGTCGGTTGCCAAAGAGCAAACAAAATCGTAAAACGGACCGGAAAAAGACCCTTTTCGAATTTCTGCTTTCTTCAAATCTTCACTACCAGTATTAATTCTTTCGAACATGTCTAACCGAGATTGCTTTGTAACAGATTCTGGTAATATAACCATTCTCATAGAGCGGTCATTGAATCTTAACTGTTGTGAAGCTGGTAAGTCTGAAAATTTTAAACCATTTAGTAAATCTAAACGTGTCAGATCTTTCAAAACAAGACGATCAAGGGCGAAGTTACGCAAGGTGTTCATACGCTGGGCACCATCCAAGATCTCTGTGTTTCCTTGAGGGTCTTGAACCCCAAAAAGAAAAGGGATGGGTAATCCCATGATTACTGATTCGATAAATTTGCTCTGGCGATCTTCTGCCCAAACAAACTCTCTCTGATAATCTGGAATGTAGAAAAAGCCTTTTTCAAAACGAGTTACCATAACCTCAACTACGTACTCTTTTGTATCGTAGGTAATACTCGTTTGTGTGTCTCTCAGTTGCCTTTCTAGGGCGTCTAAATCAACTAACTCGTTACTCATTTGTATTTTCCAATTTTATTATTAGTTCTTTTGATAATACTGGAGGAACTGCATTCCCTATCATTTGCTGCAGCGCACCACGTTTGCTTACATTGGAGAAATCCAGACAGTCTGGTAAACCTTGGATCCTTGCTGCTTCGTGCGGCGTAATAACTCGCGGTAAAGATGGGTGTAAAAATCTACCTTGCCCCATCGAGCCAAATCCACCAGTAATAGTTTGTGATGGCTTATCCCAATCCAAACGGCCGTACATAGATTTATAGCTGTGATTTCCTTGATGACACTTAGGACGCAAATGGTTTGGAAGATCGAAGATATCTTGCTTGTAAAGATACTCAGCTCTTTCTCTATTCACGCTTGTCATACGGGAAGGAGTATCAAACATTGTATCTTGTTTGACTGTAACCAAATCATAGATCGCATCTTTGAGCGTTTGAGTATCCTGTTGTTCATAAATAGATGATAAAATATTGGATTCTATAGGTTTTATGCTGCCTAACAATATATGTCTTTTACGGCTTTGTGCTATCCCCATACGTTCAAAGTCCACGACTAATTCTTGAACATGATATAAGCCATCGAGTTTTTCTATTAACTGAGAAACTACGCCTTGTTTTGAGTGGATAACTGAAGGCACATTTTCAATCAAAAAATATGATGGCTTTAAATGTTGAATCACCTTTACAGTTTCAAGATAAAGATTATTGCGAGGATCATTTCGCCTAGAACGATTGTTAAGGTCTGAATGTCCTTGACATGGTGGACCAGCGAAAAGGTAATCAATCTTAGCTTTTGGCAAATCGTTAACATTTAAAAGTGTTATATCAGAATCGTGGAAATGTTTAATGTAATCATGGAAGTTGCTTTGATAGAAGGTTGAACACGACGGTTCCATATCACTCGCAAGGTATATCTCAAAATCTAAACCTAATTTTTTTGCTGCCTGTAAAGCACCAATTGTCAAACCACCAAGTCCCGAAAACAGGTCTACAATTCTCACTACTACTACCTAATATTTTATTTTAGTTAGCCATTTTAAACTTTTTCATCGATAAACTAAATATCTTATCTTGGTAAAGAGCTCAAGTGTTCAACAGAAGAATTAGAGCAGGTTTCTGAGTCTCATAGTTATGTCGACTTCAAAGCTTCATTTTTTGGTTTTCAGAACCTAGTAAATCAATTCTTTTCATAACATTCCACTTCAAACACCTTCGTGACGAAAGACTAATCAACTCGTTCCCTTAAAAGAGGTAAACCTTTGAGGGCGGCCGAGTTCCCCCCGAACTCGACCTGTTCCAGACGCGCAAGCAAAGGCGTGTGGATTCTGGCGTACTCATAAATTAACCAATTTCAGTTTGTTGTGTAAATAATCAATAGCTTGGCAATTGATAGGTAGGTCGTATTTCGCTGTGCAAAAGCATAGAAATGAATGATGGCGAGTGTGATGCCTGAACTCATATAAGAAGGCTGGCGTATTGAAGCGAAAGGGCTGACACAATATGAAATATTACTTTCTAGTTAATAATATCGTTAAATTTAAATTTGCAGGGATTTATAACTAGCTAGTGGAGTGTGCTAGTTTTAAGAGTTGGTTATCTTTTATTCTGGTGTTATGCACTGCTTTTGAATTTAAAGTTAGTTTTACTATCTGAATTATTATTTCTGACGGGATAAATGATTGTTTAATGTTGATTTGACAAGATCTTCAAGTATCCTTTATGTAAACAAAGTGTTAAATATCGAAAGTAAATTAACAATCATTAAGGAGTCGATGATGTTACATGCTCACGAAAATACCCTACATATTACCCACCTCAGTAACCACGCGGTTGAGGAGTTGTCACCTTCATTCTCTAAGCTACCAAGTACAGAGCATGCGGATGGCCAGTTTCGATTGAGAAGGTACTCGGTGGTTCAATTCAGTAATGGACAAGTCGTTGAGCTAGACAAACATAACTTTGTTCAGTCTGAAAACATTAATCACTTTCAAGGTGATGTTGTTCGTCAGTTCGAGCCGATTGAAGCACCAATTCTAAGCAGCCAAGGCATGCAAGAGATGTGTGAACTGTTTATTGAAACCAACGGGCTTGAAGACGGACAAGAAATCGAAATCCATCAGATCCGCATTGCCGCTATTTTTGAAGAAACTCAGGTTGCTCCTGAAGGGGTTCACCAAGATGGCTTTGACCATATCGCTTTGATCGGTGTGAACCGTCACAACATTGTGGGTGGTGAAATCATGCTGTATCAAGACTCACATGAAGCGCCATTCTTTAGAAAGGTGTTAGGTGATGGTGAGGTTGCGATGCTGGCAGACAGTAAGCTTTGGCACAATGCACAACCGATTCGCACCATAGACCACGATGAGATGGGTTATATGGATGTGTTTGTTCTAACAGCTAAGGATGCGCGCAATGTCCTTCACTCTTAATGATGTGCGCCAACAGTTTAGTGCTTTAGGCCAATATCATAACGGCAAGCCTGTGACCTTTTTTGATGGGCCAGGTGGATCTCAAGTGCCTGAGAATGTTTTAGCTTCAATGACCGAATACCTAGGGCATTTCAATTCAAACCTAGGCGGCCACTATTTTTCTAGCCAAAAGACCACAAGCTTAATGCAGCAAGCGCGAGAAGCGGCGCAAGCACTGCTTAATGCAGAGTCTTCTGGCAACGTTGTGTTCGGCGCGAACATGACATCTCTGACCTTCCAATTGAGCCGAGCGATCAGCCGTGATTGGAAAGAGGGCGATGAAGTTATCGTCACGGCGTTAGACCATTACTCAAATGTATCGAGCTGGCAGCAAGCGGCAGACGACAAAGGCGCTATTGTTCGCCAAGTTCGCGTAGACGAGTCGGATTGCAGCCTAGACATGGCGCATTTTGAATCGCTGCTTAACGAGAAAACCAAACTTGTCGCGGTGACGTTTGCTTCGAACACCACTGGCTCCATTGTTGATATGGCGAAAGTGATCGAACTAGCACATCAACATGGTGCTCAGGTTTATGTCGATGCCGTGCATTACGCGCCACACCACTTGATTGATGTTCAGCAGCTGAATTGTGATTTCTTAGCGTGTTCAGCTTATAAGTTCTTCGGCCCGCATGTGGGTATTGCTTATGTTGCGCCGCAATGGCTGCATACTTTAAAGCCTTACAAGGTTGAGCCTGCAACCAATATCGGCCCAGGTCGTTTTGAGACAGGCACGCAAAGCTTCGAAGGCCTTGCCGGTGTGATTGCGGCGGTGGATTACTTAGCGCAATTAGGCGACCCAGCCGATTCATTGCGTTCTCGTTTAGAGCAAAGCTATGCGCTTTATAATAAGCATGAAAGCCAACTCAGTGAGTACTTCCTTAAACGCTTGGCCGACCTTGAAGGGGCAAAGCTTTACGGGAAAAACGAATTTGATTCGAATCTAAGAACCCCAACGTTTGCGATTACCTTTGATAATCACTCTCCAGAGTTCATCGCCAAGAAGTTGGGTGAACATAATATCTGTGTGTGGAACGGACATTTCTACGCATTAGGTTTGGTGAAACAGTTGGGTATTGAAGAGCAGGGCGTGGTGCGTATTGGTTGTATGCATTACAACTCGATTGAAGAGATCGACTTGCTGTTCAATGTGCTTGAAGGGATCTTGCGAAGTAACTAGCGAGAAGCCATTAGCGAGAAACTATTAGCAAGAAGTAATTAATAAGAAGGCACTGACCTTTGCTGTTTGTGCCTTTAGATCGAAAAAAGAGCATGCTTCTCTCAAGAATATTGAGTAGGAAGTATGCTCTTTTTGTTTGATTGAGCTTATTTGATCAACGCCAGTTATTCGAGTAAGCCCTTGATTTAACTAAGACAGGTGCTTAACCAGAGTTGCACCTACTGCGTGCGCACTGGTTGGGTTTTGGCCAGTAATTACTCGATCATCAACAATTACAAGCTCTTGCCAAGGTTGAACCTTGTTGAAACGCGCTGCGCTGCGAGCAAGAGACTCTTCCAATAGGAATGGAATGTCGTTGATGGTGCCAAAGTCGATCTCTTCTTCACGTGTAAAACCAGTCACCGATTTAGAGCTCAATAGCTTCTCGCCGTTGCTTAAAACAATCGGAAGCAGTGCTGCTGGGCCGTGACATACAGATGCGATCACACCGCCATCTTCATAGTGTTTAGCCGCAATAGCTGCGAATTGCTCGTCGGTTGCTAAGTCAGAAAGCAAACCGAATCCACCTGGGTAGAAGATAGCGTCGTAGCTTTCTGCATTAATTTGGCTTACAGGAATCGTGTTATTAATGCGGTTCTGGAAGTCATCATCAGCCAAGATCTCGGCGTTTACTGAATCCCCTTCAATATCGGTTCCGTACAATGGGCCTTTACCACCCTTGATAGACGCGATGTCGTACTCAAAACCCGCAGCAATGATCTCTTTCAGTGCATGAGTCAGTTCAGGCGCGTAAGTACCGTTAGCTTGGTCTGTATCGCCTAGTGTTGCGTGGTTAGTTACAGGTATTAGTATTTTTTTCATGATTCGTCCCTTTGAGCTGCTGTTTTTCTATTTAGGTGCTGACGCTTTTCGTTAAGCACTGATGTTGTTCGTTAGGTGCTAACGCTTAGTGCTAGGTATCGTGTTGTTACTTAGCTATCGCCGTCTTGTTGTATCTAATACTAGTTCCAAACCGATTAGGTGATAATATGCTAAACAGGCAAAACATTGTTGCTATATAGCAAAGATAAAATGCGAGTAGATTATGTATGGATAGCTTTGAAGGGATTAATGAATTTGTTGCGGTCGCTGAGTGTCACGGCTTTTCAGCGGCCGCTAAACAGCTAGGTTGCAGTACCAGCCATGTGAGTCGGCAGGTTTCAAGGTTGGAAGAGAGAGTGGGAGTGGCTCTGCTTGCGCGTTCAACACGGATGGTTAGCCTGACTGAATCTGGCCACACTTATTACCAACAGTGCAAAGACTTGGTGATTGGGCTGCAACAAGCGAATGAACAAGTCACATCTCAACAAACTCAGTTGAGCGGTACTTTACGTGTCAGTGCGGCGGGCGCATTTGCAGAAAACCATGTTGCCGCAGCACTGATGGAATTTGCTAAAGATCACCCTGAACTGACTATCGAAATGAACTTCAACACTAAGATGGTGAACTTCATCGAGGATGGTATCGACTTCGCCATTCGCTACGGTCGATTAGACGATTCAGGGCTGGTGGCAAGAAAGTTGGTTGATCGCCCAATGGCTGCGGCAGCAAGCAAAGATTACATTGCTGAGTTTGGTGCGCCAGCGAATCCAGAACAACTCAAGCTGCACAGCTGTATTATCGCCAACAGTGACCAGTGGTTATTCGAGAAAGATGGACAGCCGCTAACTGCGGTAAGAGTTCATGGTCGTTGGAGAAGCAACAATTCAAGCGCGGTACTGAAAGCTTGCGAAGAGGGGCTTGGTATCGTTTATCTTCCTAAAAGCAGCTTCAATGGTGGCCTTAGCAATGGAAAACTCGTTCCTGTGTTAGAAGAGTATTGGGGATCGGGCACAAGCAGTTGGATTGTTTATCAGAACCGTCGCTTTCTTCCACAGAGAGCACGGTTGGCTATCGACTTTTTAGTCTCTTATTTCTCTGATTGGAACGAGTAGTGCACGGGTTATTTCATCAGATTTAACCCAAAAATAGAAAAAGATAATGGTTACATTGGTATAGGTTATCTATTTCTGTTTTTTGACGCGAATAATGGGATTGAGATGCTTGTCTACTTTTACTAACTCGTGTTAGCGATTGAATTGTAGAGAAGCTCGCAACAGTACGATATACTAGATGGCATATTAATGTCCCTAGCGCGTGATAGATTCTGTGGAAGCGTTGGCAGGATGTGTTGTTATGCTCCAGTTTGTGAAGTGTAGCTAGAGTGCGGAGTTGGCAATGTCTTCAATAAATTTCGAATCCACGTACGGTGTAATAACTATTCAAGATATGAATGTAGTGAGTGTTGACGCTAACTATGCTCGCATCTATGGATACCAATCGCCCGAAGAACTACTTTCTAATATCGATAGCTTTCTAGATTTAATCTCAGAAGATTACCATGTTTTAGCTTATCAAAATTACCTTGAAACGGTCAGTGGTCAACGCGACCCTCAGGTTCACACCTATACCAATGTTGATCGCAATGGCAGAGAGTTCACCGTGTTTTCTATCGACCATGTGACGGAGTGGCAGGGAAGACCTGCACTGCAAGTCACAGTGATCGATCTTTCCCCTGCGATTCAGCTGCAAAATGCGGTGCGTGAGCAAGATAAGATGTATCACGACATGATCATGCAATCTGGGCAGGGCATCTTGGTTCACCGAGATTTCAAGCCGCTGATGGTTAATCAATCTTGGGTCAACATGCAAGGCGCGGCTTCCATCGAGCAAGTATTAGAGCTGGACTCTATCCTTGAACTGGTACCAAAACAGAATGCCGATGGCATCAGCAAGCACTATCACGCGATCGTATCAGGGGAGTTGTCAGGTACTAGTACCGTGGTTGAAAACATTGGCTTTGACGGCGTTCATCGGTTCTTCAATATTTACGACAATGCGATTACTTGGAAAGGTCAGCCAGCCGTTCAGGTTGTGCTCGAAGATGTGACTCAAAAGGTGATGCTGGAAAAGCAGTTGGTACACCAAGCGAATTACGATGAAATGACGGATTTGCTTAACCGTAGGGCGATTTATGAGTGGCTGAGAGAGCACCTTGTCTCTGAGACTCACTTAGTGTGTATGCTGCTTGATATCGATGACTTCAAATCGATCAATGATACCTACGGGCACATGGTGGGTGACGAGGTAATTTGCGCATTGGCTGATATTACTAAGCGTAATGTTGAGGCTGTGGGCGGTGTCGCAGGTCGATGGGGCGGTGAAGAGTTCATTGTATTTATCCCTAATGCGTCGCCTCAGATTTCGCGTCAAGTGTCTGATCAGATCCGAGAGCAGTTTAATCAAACCGAATTTAAGATTGATGAACAGTTACGATTTAATTCGAGTGTCAGTATCGGAATCAGTGATAGCCAAGCCTGTGAAGACGGTGTCACGATTGATGCACTCGTGAATTTAACCGATCAATCTCTCTATCGCGCGAAAGCCAACGGCAAGAATTGTGTAGACGGAGATGTGGTTGCGCTCTAACGCCTAAAATCGCCATCGAAAGCGAATAGGAGCGACAACGAAAAATGCCCTCAAGTCATCACTTGAGGGCATTTTATTTTTTGGCTATTCACTAAGCGCTTCTAACTATAAGAAACGTTTAAGTTCTACAAGTTATGCAGACACTTCCACTTCGTAAGAGCCAAATTTACGGATGTTAATCACGCCCGTATCTAAGATTAGGTATTGGCCTTTAATACCTTGCAGCACACCAGATACTTCAGGGTTCTTGTCAAAGTTGTGCGACACAATCTTCACTGGGTGCTGTTCAACTGGGTAGCTCAATGAAGTGATGTTTTCGCTCAGAATCTCGATAGCATCATCACCAAACTTCGCTCTGATCTCTTGGATTTTATCCTCAACCAACGGCAACAGTTCTTTGGCTTTTTCTACCAATTCCATATCGTCGCCGTCGCCTTTAAGCAGCGTGCGCCAGTTGGTTTTGTCAGCAATGTGCTTTGCTAACTCAACTTCGATCAGGCCAGAAATCTGACGTGTTTTTACCTTCAAGATAGGCAAACCTTGAGTCGCGCCTTGGTCAATCCAACGGGTAGGGATTTGAGTGTGACGAGTGATACCTACTTTTAGGCTTGATGTGTTCGATAGGTAAACGAAGTGATCAACCATGCAGTTCTCTTCACCCCATTGAGGCTCGCGACACGTGCCTTCATCGTAGTGACAAGTCTCTGGCTTCATGATGCACATGTCGCAGCTTGCTAGCTTTTTCATGCACACAAAACAGTGGCCTTGAGAGTAGCTCTTCTTAGTTTTCTTACCACATGAGCAGCAAAAAATATTGCCGGTGTGAGTGAGGTTGATGGTTTTACCAATCAGAGGGTTTAGCTCTACAAACTCTTCGCCTACTGGCAAACGGTAGGTAACCGCGCCATCAAGGGAAGCACTCATCTTTTTGAGTGTTCCTTTTGCTAATAAAGACATGACATTACTCGTTGTATTTTGATTATTATTTCGTCGACTCGATTGCGCTGTGAGCAGGCAGTACGGTTAACGATGATTATGCGATGAGTATAACAAATAGAGCCTGTTTTTATACGCAATATTACTTGATTCTCGCCGTGAATAATCAACAGCAAATACATCCATTAAAATATAGTATGACATTTTGTTCGGGCGTGATATAACGTTTTTTAGTGATTTATTGGTATTAAGATCACTAATTTATCTAACTTGTTTTTTATCGTGAAATCCCAACTATAGGGATATTAAGCAGGAAGCTTAGACGTGAAGTGGATCCATAAGATTGTTATCTTTCTAGTTATCACAACGCTTGCCATTGTGCAGTATTACCGTGTGAGCGGAAATCGTGTGATAACGGCAATTACCCCTGATAAATATGAATTTATCGCGACCAGTGATCAAGTTGATAGGGGAGTCAGTACGTCCCAGTTATCCTATGAAAATGGACAGTACACTCTCGATTGTGAACTTAAAGAATCTGAGTATCCGTGGCCTTACTGTGGGCTGTCGATTCGTATCAACCCTGACATCACCTCGGGCCTTGACCTTTCTCAGTACCACACCTTTAGAGTGAACATTGATTACCATGCGGAGGCTGACTCTAGTGGCCGTTTGAGAACTTACCTACGCAACTACAATCCTGCTTATTCTGTTCCCGATGACGAGTACACACATAAGTACAACGGGATGGAGTTTTCTCCAGGAGTCGATGGTGGTGTGATTGAGATTCCGATCAAAAACCTGCAAGTGATGACATGGTGGTTAGCCGACAATGATGTGGCGTTAGAGCACTCTGCACCTGAATATTCGAATGTGAATATGGTCGAGTTTGCTACCGCATCGGGTGCGAAGCTAGGCCATCATCGAATTGTTATTCGCAGCATCGAGTTTGAAGGCTCGTATATCTCTGCGGAAAGCTTGTTCTTAATCTTACTGTTTGTTTGGGTGGGCACGGGCACCGTGTTCTTGATTTCAGAACTGCACCGTTCTAGAAAACGCATGGTGATCGCAGAGAAAAGACATCACCACTTAAAGAACGTCAATCGCGCACTGAGAGAACAGAATTTTGAATTTTCAGAGATGGCCCATCGTGATGAGTTAACCGGAATACTAAACCGCCACGCGATTCGTGATTGGTTGAAAATGCAGTCACAACATGTGAAGCAAGGACATGGCAAGCTGGGTATGTTGTATCTCGATATCGACTACTTCAAGAGTGTAAATGACAAGTACGGACACCAAATGGGTGACCATATTCTACGTGAGTTCAGCATGGTGGTGGGCAGTTCGATCAGCGCTACCGACAAGTTGGTGAGATGGGGTGGTGAAGAGTTCATTGTTTTTTGCCCTGAGACTGATCTTGGCGAAGCACAAAGAAAGGCCGAGAAAATCCGACTTTTAGTCAGCCAGCACCTTTGGGTTCATGGCGATCCGCTGACATGCAGTATCGGTGTTGCCGAGATGAAACAAGAGCGAGTGACAGAGACTATTGCTCGCGCTGATGAAGCTTTATATCAAGCAAAGCATTCAGGTCGAAATCAGGTGATCTTGAGTCACTAATCTGAAAATTGTTTTGATGAGTTTATAAGCCACACGTGCATATGTGACGTGTGGCGTTTTTATGGTTCTTCTCCCAAAAGCCAAAACAAAAAAGGTGGCGCGAGGCCACCAAAAGGGAAAGCGTTTCTTGTTTTTATATGCCCGTTCAGTGCTTGCTTACGCTGAACGGGCATTTTTGTCTTGGTTGAACCGGGGGAAGTTCAACCAGTTTAGGGGAGCATTCCTGTAAGCATGCGCTTATAGAACGTTAGTGTTTACCAGAAGATCCAAGCGAACAGAGTCAGAACTAGGATACAAACTAGGTTCAACACCATACCGATTCGCATCATCTCTTTCTGCTTGATGTGACCCGAGCCAAACACGATTGCGTTTGGTGGTGTTGCAACAGGAAGCATGAAGGCACAAGACGCAGCAACAGCGATCAGTGCAGACAAAATAACTGGCGACATACCAAGTGCTTCAGCGATGGTTGCGAATACTGGCACCAGAAGTGCTGCACTCGCTGTGTTACTCGCAAATTCCGTTAGGAATACCACGAACGCTACCACGGCTAGAATCGTAAGCAGTACGCCAGCTGTTTCTAAAAATCCGCTTAGTGAGTGTGCTAAGAATACGCTGGTTCCTGTCGCTTTTAGAATGTTACTTAAGCAGATACCACCACCGAATAGGATAAGAACACCCCAGTCCGTTGTCTTCTCAACGTCTTTCCATTCCACCGCTCTAGAAGCGCCAAGCAGTACAATTGCGCCAATCGCTACTAAGCTATCAAATTTAGAGAATCCGCCAATCATTGCGTTGATTGGTTTACCGAATATCCAAAGCGTTACGGTTAGAAGGAAGATAGACAGTGTGATTTTCTTGCTGTTTGTCCACTCAACGGGAGCGTGGTCTAGCTCGAATTTGTGGTCAAGCTTTGGCTTAGTCATCACGTAAAGAATAATCATCGCGATTGGCAGTAAGATCATTGAGATTGGAAGACCTAGCGCCATCCACTCAGTAAAGCTCAAGCCAACTTCTGCAGCGGCGATTGCGTTCGGTGGGCTACCCACTAAGGTTGCGATACCACCAATCGATGCACAGTAAGCGATACCCAGCAGTACGAACACGTACGTGTTGCGGTCTTCACTTTGGTCAACTTTGTTCATGATGCCAAGAACAAGGGGAAGCATCATTGCAGTCGTTGCTGTGTTCGAAATCCACATCGACAAGCCTGCACTCACACCGAATAGCATGAACACCGCCACCGACATTCTGCCTTTTGCAATCAGCAGAACTTTGTCGGCAATCGCCTTATCGAGCTCTTGCTTGTTGAGCGCAGCAGCAAGGGCAAAACCACCCATGAATAGGAAGATGATTGGGTTCGAGAAGTTCGCTAATGCAGCGGGCGTATTGAACACACCAAACAAGACAGCCAAGAGTGGAACGAGCAGAGCGGTGATGCTGACATGAATAGCTTCGGTTAACCATAGAACCGCAACGAACACGAGAATACTCAAACCAGTATTGACTTGTGATTCGAAAGGAAGGGTGTTGAGCAAGAGTGCGAATAGCGTGAAATTACCAATTAATATCATGCTGTTGCGGGTGAACAACCAGTGTTTCAGTGTAGTAACAAGTGCCGTCATAAGACGCTCCTTTTGTTATCCTCGTTTTATTGGTGCACGACTTCATTGAGTCGTGCTTATTATTTTCGAGGTATATAGCTTGATGTAGGGTCAGACTTTGTTGGGAGAATGTTACTTAAGTTAATAAAGGCGTGTTGGTGTGTTTTTGTGTAACAGTGGGGAAATGTGAGGCAACAAATTCAAAATGTGTAGTTTTCTACACATCTGTCTCTGCTGGGTCTGCAATAGGGTTTGTTGTAGGATCTACAACAGGGTTTACAGAGGGGTCAGTCATAGGGTTTGGAATCGGAAATGATTCTGGTTTTGGACTCGATTGAATGGGCTCTTTAGGTCCAAGGAACTTTGGCGTTGTCCCCATAATATACAAATCTAAGAAGGCTTTGGTACGCGCAAAAACTTCACGCAAACGGATAGAGGTGCCTGAATGATGAGTAGGGCCTGAAACCGCTAAACATTGTGCATGAATATCGTAAGAATTAGCGATAAATAGTGCTCTTTCACAGTGGAATTTCTGAGTAATGATCAGGAAGTTGTCGGTGTCGAAGATCTTTTTAGCGCGAACAATCGAGTCTAAGGTTCTAAAGCCTGCGTAATCGAGGTTAATGCGTTCATCGGGTACACCCGCTTTCAGCAAGTCGCGTTTCATCGTCCACGGCTCATTGTAAGAGCGATGAGCGTTATCACCACTTAACAGAAACTGGTCGACTTTTTCACGGTCGAACAGCTCAATCGCGGCTTCGATTCGGTGCTTATAATAGTCGTTGAGTGTTCGACCCAAATATTTGCTCGTGCCAAGCACAACGGCGACCTCAAGCTCGGGCACTTCATCTATATCGTAGATGATGCGATCTTCCGCTTGCCATGAAACCCAATAATCGATCGCAATAACCGCAGCGCTGCCTACTAAGAACACGAGGAAAGCGCCAAACAGAAAACCTTGCAGTTTTTTGTAAGCTTTTTTTATGTAGCTACGGATAATGTGAGAATCAAATTTCACTCTCGGTATGGTCCTTTCACTGAGCATTAATTTTTGAGTGCTCGATAATACCAAATAAAAATGAGAAAAATCAGTTAAAAAGACAAGACAGTTTAAAGAAAAAAGCCCCTGCAATTGCAGAGGCTCATATAAGAGTCGTTAACGCTCTTTATTCCAAGCGCAGTACGCTTTATTAGAATGCCGTGCGCTTGTAGCGACGGTAAACTGGCTGCCAGAAGTGCTGGTCAATCGCTTGTTGCAGTGCTTCTTCAGTGATCTCTAGAGCAACGCCCTGTTCAATCGCCTTTTTACCTACCGCAAGAGCAATTTTCTTAGATACCGTGTGGATCTCTTCCAATGGTGGAAGTAGAGCACCTGTGCCATTGATTGCTAGTGGAGAACACGTAGCAAGTGCACGGCTTGATTCCATTAGCATTTCGTCAGTGATGCGTGAAGCATTCACAGCCAATACACCAAGGCCAATACCTGGGAAGATGTAGCTGTTGTTACACTGAGCGATTGGGTAAGTTGTGCCGTTGTGAACGACTGGCTCAAATGGGCTACCTGTCGCAACAAGTGCTTGGCCATCAGTCCAACGAATAATGTCGTTTGGCGTCGCTTCAACACGGCTTGTTGGGTTCGACAGTGGGAACACGATAGGGCGTTCACTGTGTAGGTTCATCTCTTTGATGACTTCTTTGCTGAATAGACCTGGAGCACCAGACACACCAACCAATACGGTTGGTTTCGCGTGGCGAACTACGTCTAGTAGAGAGAAACCAGTGCCATCGCTTTCCCAGTCTTTGGTGTTTTCGTTGGTTTGAACCAGACGCTGTTGGAAATCAAGCAGGTTTTGCATGCCTTCTTGTAGCAGACCCCAACGGTCAACCATGTAAACTTGAGAGCGAGCTTGTGCATCGCTGATACCTTCAGACACCATTTGAGCAATGATAGCTTCAGCAATACCACAACCCGCAGAACCCGCACCTAAGAAGGTGATACGCTGATCTGACAGTTTGCTGTTCGCTGCTTTACATGCTGCAAGTAGAGAACCTACGGTTACTGCTGCTGTACCTTGGATGTCATCGTTGAAACAACAGATGCGATCTTTATAGCGCTCAAGCAGTGGCATTGCGTTCTTTTGTGCGAAATCTTCGAACTGAACTAATGCATCAGGCCAACGGCGTTGAACCGCTTGGATGAACTCTTCAACGAATGCATCGTAGTCAGCACCCGTAATACGAGGATGACGCCAGCCCATGTACATTGGGTCAGCAAGACGTTGAGGGTTGTTAGTACCCACATCGAGCACGATTGGTAGCATGTAAGCTGGGCTGATACCGCCACAAGCTGTATAAAGTGCTAGCTTACCAATTGGAATACCCATACCACCGATGCCTTGGTCTCCCAAACCAAGAATACGCTCACCATCCGTAACCACGATAACTTTAACGTTGTGGTTTGTCGCATTATTCAGTAGGTCATCGATACGATCGCGGTTCGGGTATGAGATAAACAGACCACGGCCACGACGGTAAATATTTGAGAAGTTCTCACATGCTGCGCCAACTGTTGGCGTATAAATGATAGGCATCATTTCAGAGATGTGGTTTTGAACTAAACGATAAAAAAGCGTTTCATTAGTGTCTTGGATGTTACGAAGGTAGATATGCTTATCCATATCACTTTCGAAGTTACAATATTGTTTGTATGCACGTCCTACTTGCTCTTGGATTGTTTCGGTTGTTTCCGGTAACAAACCTTCAAGGTTAAAAGAACTGCGCTCTTCAGCAGAGAATGCGCTGCCTTTGTTTAGAAGAGGTGTACTTAGTAGAGCAGGACCAGCATAAGGGATATATAGAGGGCGTTTATCGTTGTTCATTGGATGCCTAATATGGGAGAAAGGGTAACTAAAAAATGATAACGGTTTAGTTATTCAATTGTAAATAGTTTCTCCGCGATCTGAGCAAACAAAATGATATTCTTACCTCTGTCCCACACTTATCGAATTTCAACACGATAATTCGTTATACTTTGCTCACACTTTTTCGCTACTCGCCATTTTATGTCATTACTTCCCATCGATGCTTATCAAAACGTATTCCACGAACAAATCGCTAATTCTCACCTTGTCGTAGAGGCGGAAACCGGATCAGGTAAATCAACGCGCCTGCCACTTTGGGCCTCTCAACATGGGCGAGTGTTAGTGGTGGAGCCAAGACGCATCGCGTGTACATCACTGGCTAAATATCTCGCGCAGCGATCAGGCGAGAAGTTGGGTAGCAAAGTGGGCTATGCGATTAAGCTTGAGTCGGAATACAACGAGCAAACTAACGTTGTTTTTGTGACGCCCGGTATCGCGCTGCGTTGGTTATCAGAAGATGGACTCGCTAGTTTTGATGTGATCGTGGTGGATGAGTTTCACGAGAGGCGCTGGGACATTGATCTGCTGGTGGCGATTCTGAAACAAAAAGCGAGCCATCGTTTGGTGATCACTTCAGCAACCATTGAGGGTGAACGCCTTGCTCATTATTTGGATGCGAATCGCATAAGCTGTGAAGGGCGAACCTATCAAGTTGAGATTGAGCACAGAGCGAATGAATCCAGAACACTGCCTGATATCCGACATCTAGAGCAGCGTATCGTGGAAGAAGTTAATCATCAGTTGATCGCTTCTTCTGGCGATATGTTGGTTTTTCTACCGGGTAAAAAAGAGATCGTGCAATGCGAACAAGCCTTAGCGAAAAATCCAGATATCCAAGTTGTTAAATTGCATGCGTCGGTCAGTGATAAAGAGCGAGATTCAGCGTTATCGGGTCGTAATATCCATACTGAAGGTAATGGCCTGAAAAAGGTCATCCTTGCGACCAACGTTGCAGAAACCTCATTAACCATTCCTGACATTGGCGTGGTGATAGATTCAGGATTAGAGAGACGCACCGTTCAGCGTAATGGCAGAACCACACTGATGCTTAAATCCATATCACGAGCGAGTGCCAAACAGCGAGCTGGCCGCGCGGGTAGGGTAATGGATGGCGTTTGCGTGCGTCTATATGGTGAACATGCGGCGTTAGAGTTAGTCACACCGCCTGAATTGCAGCGTGAAGAGCTGACTGAACCTATGTTGGCCGCAGCATGTTGTGGATCTCCGCTTGAGAGCTTGTCCTTCCTTGACCCTATTCCAGAGAAATCACTCAACAGTGCAACTCAAACCTTGCTGACGATGGAAGCGATTAACGCCGACCATCAAGTTACCGAGCATGGTAAAAAGCTGTATCCGTTGCCGATTGATGCTTTGTATGCCGATATCGTTACTCGAATCAAAACCAAAGCATTAAAAGAGGCGATGGTTGATCTCACTGCGGCGCTGTCCGTTCCTGCTCGCTTGTATCAGTTACCAAACAATGCAGAACATCTTGAAGCGCTCGCGCAACAAGAGAAGGAAGGGTGTGATTTAAGCCTGTTGATTCAGATTGTGCGCGGTCGAGAATATCCGCATTTAGACATCGACCAACAGGCTCTGAATGAAGCTCAAGGATTGGCGAAGCAAATGCGGGAGGTATTTGAACTTCCTCAGCTAGAAGTCGCGTCACGTTTCCAACGCATTGAATTGCTCAAGACCATTGTGAATCTGCATCCTGAACTGGTGTTTGTGCGCCGACTGAAAAGGAAAGAAGCCTTTGCCAATGGTGTTTTAGAAGTGGTGCTCGGTCGTCAGAACCGTTTCCCTGATAATGCACAAGCGATGTTGGTGTTGGATACTCACAGCTTGCCGGGAAGAGGCGTTAAGCAAACACTGACCTTAGCGACGGTCACGACCCCCATTCCTCTTGAGCTTCTCATTGATGCTGAACTAGGAGAGTGGGAGCAAGGCGAAACCGTTGTGAATGATGATGGTGTTTTTACCGAGATGGCATTGGTGTACGCAGGCCGCACGATTACAACCAAACTCGTCGCCGCTGAAGGGCAACTATCGTTAAAACCTATCGTCGACCTTGTGTTAAATGGAGAGCAGCTTCCCGGTTTTGCAAAGGCTCGCACTCAAGAAATCAAACACTGGCAGTTGTATGTGAAACTTGGTCTCAATGAACAAACTAAATACACACCAGAAATTGAGAACATTAACTTTGAGCTATGGTTTATAGAGCAGCTTGAAGTACTAGGTGTTACTGATGTCAGCGAATTGGAAATGTTCGATCATGCAGACATACCGTTCGATGGCATTCCAACTTGGCTCTACTCAGAATTTTCGGAAAAATACCCGTTTGCATTGAGCCTTGCCGACTTGCAACTCGATGTTGAATACTTGCCCGCAAGAAAGCTGATTTACGTCCATTATCAGTCGGGTAGCCGAAAGTTATCGCCAAAACGTTGGGAGCTACCGACATGGTCTGGTTGGCGTATTCAGTTCAAAAAAGCGAGTCGAATAATTGATATCAAATAGATGGATAAGTTTTATCTCTAAAATATTAATCAAATAGATGCATATATGATTTTTCAGTGCTTATTTTGTTACAAGTTTGATTTTTATATGCCTTTTTAACCAATCAAAAGGTCATAAAAGACTATTCTTCTATATCCTATTGCTATAAAGAAAGAGTTGATAGATATTGAGTATATTGTGTTGCCAAAGTGTCGGGGGACATCATGGATAAACAGGAAGAGACGCGTGTAGAGTTCGATTACACAACATTTCTTGGCGCCTCATGCAGTAAAAAATGGACTTTTCTGGAAGCACTCACCACAATTGCGCCAGTGTTCAGTACCGTCTGGCGAGATAGCATTAAAGAGTTGGGCACCCCAGAGGATCGTTTATGGCAGATGGCATTGAAATCAATGTCGACGCGTAAAAGTGATGAGTCGAACATTGTTACCTTACTCAAGCTCGCTAAGCTGGAAGGGATCAATGAGCTCAAAGTGGTGATGCCATATTCACTTGAAGAAGAGCAGATCGAGTATATTGAATCGCGCAGTCATTTAGTGATTGCGGGTAATTCTGGAGAAGAGTTCACGATTAAGCTGTAACTTCAGCTCGCCTATAATCTCTCTCGAGGAATAGTAAAAACGTACACGTAAAAAGGGCCTCAAATATTGAGGCCCTTTTAGTATCTAAAACTTGAGTCTACGAGCTTATTAGCTTTCGAGCTTTTTATTTTGAGATTAAGCGATTAAGCGATTAAGCAATTAGCAATTAAGCGACTAGTCGATTAGACCATAGTCAGCGCGCAGTACATCGATGATCTCTTGCTTAGGATTTTCGCTCAGTACGATCTCCGCACCTGTGATTTTCGCTGCGATATCAAGGTAAGTGCGAGACAGAGACATTAGAGAATCCAGTGGAAGTTCATTGTCACGAGCCAATGCTTCACGTTCTGGCATACGCTCTTTATTCAAAAGAATGTCGGCATCAGGGAAGTAGTTAAGCAAGAACTGACGGAAGCCTTCTTTTGAATTCTCAACGATGTTGCCGTTGTTATATTCCTGAGTATCCCAAATGCGAGATGAATCTGGAGTACCGACTTCGTCCATGTAGATAAGCTTTTCTTTGCCTTGAGCATCGTTGACGTAGCCAAACTCAAATTTGGTATCAACAAAGGTTTGGTCTACTTTGGCTAGCGCTTGGCTGATTACGTTGAAGCCTTCTTTAAGAAGTTTTTCGTAATGCGCGATGTCGCTTGCTTGAGTAAAGTTGAATGCTGCGAAGTTATCTTCGATGTTGTTGCGTGTGATGTTCACATCGTCAGCTTCTGGAACGCCAGGAATACCTTTCAGAATCCCTTTTGTTGAAGGCGTGATCAGTAGCTCAGGCAACTTCTTGTCTTTCTCAAGGCCTTCAGGCATCTCGATACCACAGAATTCACGTTCGCCGTTTGCGTATGCACGCCACATTGAACCAGTGATGTATTGACGACAAATCGCTTCGATCATGACTGGGCGAGCTTTTTGTACAATCCATACGAACGGGTGAGGGATATCAAGAATATGACTGTCAGCAAGTCCGTTGTCTTTAAACAATTTGAACCAGTGGTTAGAGATAGCATTCAGAGCCGCTCCCTTACCTGGAACACCTTTAAGATTCCCTTCACCACGCCAGATACAATCAAATGCAGAGATACGGTCACTGATCACCATGATTGCTAAAGGCGCATCTGGTGCTACATCGTAGCCTTTCTCTTTAATTAGTCGTTGGCTATCTTCTTCAGTTAACCAGTAGACCGAACGAACCTTGCCACTGTGGACAGGTTTATCAGTACGGATTGGTAGGTCATCATTTACGGCAAGAACTTGATCAGCAAGGCTCATTTAGACATTCCTATCTTTTATCAAACGTCATACAGAGAAGTGCGGTGTGCACATGATTAGACGGGCATTATACCCAATCTACTATTTGCTTCCAGAGAAAAAGCAAACGTTTGCTAAATCTGTTGTTTAAATAAAAACCCCCGCCTAACAATCCGCTAAAAAATGGGCGAATTGTAGGGCAGGGGAAGGCAGTATGTTTGGACTGTGTTTTGGCGAATTGTTTCTTAAGTTAAATTAAGTTTGTTAGCTAAAAGATTAAGCTATGTTTGTGGACCATGTTTTTGAGCCAACATGTTATTAAGCCAACATGTTATTAAGCAAGGTGGCTTAGTGAATACGCTCTGAATTTGCATCCATAAAGAAGACTTCACATTGAAAGCGTAACCCTAATGTTCTTAGGTACTGTTGGCTGAACTGATCAATCGATGCACTTGCAACAATCGCGCTCGCATTCTTAGAGCGGATTGCTTTCTCGACAGTCTCTACCTCAGTCATTTGATGAGAGGCTTTCATATGAATAACGCGGTCGCAGCAAACATTATGTTGCTTAAGCTGCTTAGCCGATGGTCTTGGTGTTTGAGCCGTAAACAGTAACCACTGATGTTGATTGGACAGCAACGCCATTCTTGCAAACAACGCTTCCTCGTTTGAATTTTTGCTTTTACGAGAAATTGATGTAAATGCGCAGTGAACTAGCGGGCTAGAGTGTTGTGCTTTAACGTGTGCTTGAATCATTTTGCTGTCCTTATATACATGCTGTATGTGTATACAGTAGTTTTAGTTGCTTATAAGATCAAGCGTTTTTTGCGGGATTATTGGACGATTTCGTCTGAGGTTATGGATGGTAAATGATTAAATCATTGAAAGTATTCGATAAATTAAATTTGAATGAATCTGCTGTTTTGTATCATAAGTTGAATAAATGTGAGCTTTATACAGGTGTATACACTGGTTTTTGCAGAAAAGTACTGTATATACCTGTATAGAAGAGAGAACAAAGAACAAAGAACAAAGAAGAAAGAAGAAAGAAGATCTAAAACCACAGGCACAAAAAAAGCGCCTTAGGCGCTTTCTTATATTTCACGGTGTTGCTTATCTCAATGTCGCTTGGGAGAGTTTTGCTCTCATTTCCATTTCACCAATATTGAACTGGCGAACATCAATGGTTGCAATATCATTGCACTCGTTACATGCATGATGACACTTACCATCTAGGTAGTCGTGCTTTTTAACTAGGCTTGGCTTTTTGCACCAATCACAAACGCCTTCTATTGTGAACATATTCTCTCCTCACCTGTTTAAGTCAGGTGTATTTTCGGCGCAAATTATGACACAAGTAAGACCCATTAGTTAATAGTTTGTTACCCGTTTTTGAGAGGGGGATCGATTGCAACACCAATAAAATCGATATCTTTGAGATCTAGGAAAATGAAGATGTGTGTTTGTTTACGGTTTTGTAACATTTTGTAAAATGGTTTTTAGCGCATTGTTCAAACGTTTCATTTCTTCGTCACATCCGTGACCATCTGGATGGTAGATCTTTGATAGCTGTTTGTATCGGATCTTGATGCTTTTCTGGTCGGGGATTGAGCTAGGTGTGTAGCCAAATAGCGCGCAGGCCACCTGCAAATTACTCAGACCTTTGCTGTTTTTCTGCTTCTTCAATTCGTGGAACATAGTGTTCAGCTGGCGTTTTTGCTGCTTAATCGTAAGGTCCTTCGAGCTAAGCTGCGCTTCAAGTGATTGTTGTTGCTGTCGCGAATCACCCGACTTTAGAGCTTGTCTTTTTCTTGAGATAACGAGCGTCGCAATAATGCTGATGATTGAAATCAACACGGCCAACGCAGCACCAATCATATAGTCAGAGCTAGTTAGGTTAGAACTGGAGAGGTTAGAGCGTGATGCTTGGTTAGATTGAACGTGCTTAGATCCCCCCTGACTGGTGTCTATTTCAGAGTCGATGCTGTCATCGAGCTGTTCTATTGAAGAGATCTGTTTTGCACGTTGCTGGTTGAATTGTGCTTCCAAAATGCGGTTGTAGCCCTCTTCTGCTTGTGGATTATCTTTTAAGGCTGCTTCATACCATAGCTGCGCTTTATCTAATGGTTGAAGGAGGTCTTGTTCTAGCGAGGATTCGTAGAGTTTTGCTACCTCGATAGGTGCGCGCTGGTTACCTTGCAACGCCGCTTTAATAAACCATTCCAAAGCAAGCTTGTTACTTTGTTCAACACCTGTACCTGCCAAGTACCATTCACCCAGTCTAAATTGCGCGTTTGGGTTGCCGTTTTCTGCTGACTGCGTGTACCAATACAATGCATCACTGGTGCTAACAGGAACGTCGACACCCGATTCATAAGCTTGAGCCAATTGGTATTGAGAAACTGGATCTTGAGGTTGTGATTCTAGTGAAAATTCATCACTGCTTGCTGCGTGCACGAAATGTGTGGTGGACAGTTGAATCGTGGAAAAGATGAGGGCTAGAAATAGTGTTCTAAGAAATGATGATGACAGAATGTTGGATAGGATCAGCAAAAGATAAGTCTCGTAAAAAAGCCCAGAATCGATATGTCAGTATGAATACGCTTTATGGTCGTTGATTATTATTATCACGTTAAATGAGTAACATAACTGATAAACAACTATATAGAGGTTAATTCAATAGATAAAGATGGACTGGGCTTTAATCGTGCTACTTAAGCGGCAAGATTTGAATTTCTACGCGACGGTTACAAGCACGACCTTGAGAGGTGTTATTGTCACATAGAGGGTAGCGCTCACCGTTACCACGAGCAATAGCACGACCTGCAGCAACGTCTTGAGAGATCAAGAATGCACGAACAGATTCAGCTCGACGCTCAGAAAGGATTTGGTTCGTCGATTCGCTGTCAGTGTGACCTTCAATCACTAGGCTAGTGTCTGGGTATTCAACTAGGATGCGAGCAACGCCGCGAAGGGTATTGTGAATGCTTGATTCCAAAGCGTAGGAGCCAGAATCAAAACCGATGCCGTTTTCTAGGCGAAGTAGAAGTTGGTTCTCACCGACACGTTCAACTTGAACGCCTGAATTCATTAGCTCTTCACGAAGGGCAGCTTCTTGTCGGTCAAAGTAGTAACCAATACCACCACCAACAGCGGCGCCACCGGCAGCACCAATAAGTGCACGTTTACCACGGTCTTTAGAGTCACCAGTTGCAGCACCAGCAACGGCACCAGCGAGTGCACCAATTAGAGCGCCTTGAGTTGCAGAGTTAGCCTCAGATTCGCCAGTTGTCGCGTTTTGGCGTTGAGTTGCCTGACAACCCGTTAAAGCGATAGTAAACGCTAGGGCTAGTGTGATTTTTTTAACGTATTTCTCCATCATGTACTTCTGTCAAACGAATGAATTCGAGTGACAAACATAGTCCTGTAAATCTTATTGATGGTTTTTATCAATACGTCGAAGCAATGTAAAGTGGCTCTATGATTTAGTTATCTTTTTAGCTGCCTGGGTACCGCCAACTGGTCGATTAACAGACAATTTACGACCTTTCTTCAAACCAACTTCATAATCGGCGGTGAGGTTTTTCATCGCTTCTCTCAGTTGCTGCTTGAACGTTTCACGGTCGATATTTTTGAATTCTTTATCAATGTAGTTATTGATCTTGTTGTTTGATTCGTCGTCGGGAGTAATGGTTGGTAGCTTTTCAAGCGCACCTTCAACCCAGCCTGAAACAAACGAGTTCACGCGGCGTGTCACTTCTAAGGACCCTGTGCCAGAGCCAGCAAAGCTATTTCTGAATTGGCCGGTGTGTTCATTCAGCTCGCGATAAATGATATCGAAAGCGAAGGCTGCGAAGATCGCGCGGTCGGCTTCACCAATGAATTCAACGCGCTTGAGGCCTTTGTGATTCAGTAACACGGCTTCTACGCCAAACTTGGTGTTGATACCGCGAATAACGCGCAGCAGTGTAGAACTGATATTTGCAGGTAACAGGTGACTGGACTGAGTTTTCCCCATCTTGATAAATTCAATATCGTCTTTTTCGAGACCATATTTCAGCATCAAGTTATGCGCCATTTTTATCGCATTGGCAGCTTCATTGACGTTCGCAGAATTTCCAAGCTCAAGACACTTGGCAATTTTCTTTAGGGCTTTTTTCTTATCCATCGACAATTTAATCAGTACCGCAAATTTTTAAAAGTCCAACATTTTACATGTTTTCGCGGGTAACAGAAAGGCAAAACTGGTTTGATGAACAAGTGAGGCGGTAAACATTGAACTGCATGAGCCGACTTGACGGTAAAAACAAAAACGCCATCAAGCGTATTGATGGCGTTAGTGACACGATTTTTTAAAGTGACTAGAGCATTTGCAAACTAGATACCCAGTTCATCGAGTAGGTCTGCTGCAGAATCATTGCCAGAGCTTTGAGCTGGCTTGTTCGCTTCTTGCATTTTTTTCTGAGTCGCCTCAAGAATGCTATCTGGACATTCGTCTTCTGCGATTTCAAATTCTTCCAATTGAATGAATTCGGTCTTATCCATCGCAAGCTCAAGGTAGAAGATGTTGTTATTGGCGGTAGAGAAGGTCACACGACGAGCTTGTGGACGATCGAGGTTAGTATCAACAGAAAGGTTTACTTGCTTGTTCAGAGCCAGCATTTTCGGTTGGTTTTGTGTGATGTTGGTTTGCAGCTCTTTGCGGATTTTATTGGTGAAGTCACCCACCAATTGGTTCATCAACTCACCCAATACATCACCCACTTCGTCTGAAGTATGAAGCACAGCGAGCTCGTTTTCAGGCATGCCCATATTGCGCATGTAATTGGTGTAGATCTCTAACGCTGCTTTGGACGTAAAATTGATAACAACAAGACCAGAAAAGCCGCCGTCAAACAGAACGAAGCAACCAAAGTCTGGCTTGAGGCTTGTTTTGTTGATCTTTTGAACCATGGCTGAATAGGACACCTGAGAAGCCGTCGCTGAAGTAAGTACGCTTGAGACTGATTGGCATAGTTTAAGAAGGATATCTTCAGTTGTGACTGTTTTGTTTTTTTTCATTGTGATGTGCTCGTGGAGATGTCTTAAACAAAATGTTATTCAGTATATTGTTACTGAATTAAGACGAAAGTGACTATTTCTCCATTCTTGCACTGAGATTCTGATTTGATCACCTTTTTATATGATCTTAATAGTAGTAAAGTGACGAAATTCAAAGAAAATTATTATAAATCTCAGATAACCCAATGCTGATAGGATCAGCGAAGTAGGGGCAGGAAGCAAATGTTACCAAGACTTCAACTCAATGCTGATGTCGATCCAGTTGTCGTACGCTTTTTAGATGAACTAAAAACAGCGGGCTTTACTGGCGACATTGAATCTCAATATTCTAGCCGTTTGGCTGTGGCGACTGATAATAGTGTCTATCAGCAATTGCCGCAGGCGGTCATCCTTCCTAAAACAACGCAAGACGTTGTGCTTATCGGTAAAGTGGTTTCTAAATCCGCTTACGAACGCGTGACTTTTTCCCCTCGTGGCGGCGGTACCGGAACCAACGGACAATCTTTAACAAAAGGTGTCGTGGTTGACCTGTCGCGATACATGAATAAGGTTCTTGAGATTAACGAGAAAGAGGGCTGGGTAAGAGTTCAGTCTGGTGTCGTTAAAGATCAATTGAACGACGCTGTTCGCCCTTATGGTTACTTTTTCTCTCCAGACCTTTCTACCAGTAACCGAGCAACCTTGGGTGGCATGATCAATACCGATGCTTCGGGCCAAGGGTCATTGAAGTACGGCAAAACGTCTGACCATGTATTGTCGCTGCAAGCGGTGTTCGCAGATGGTTCATGTCTAGAATCTGATTTATCACACGGCTTACCTGTAGAGGGTGAATTCGCTCACCATGCACTTGCGGTGACAGAGGCGGTTTGTCGAGACAAACGCGCTCAAATCTTAGATAAATTCCCTCCGCTGAATCGCTTCTTAACAGGCTATGACCTAAAGAATGCAATCAACGAACAAGATGACAGCTTTGACCTAACTCGCGTTCTATGTGGCGCTGAAGGTTCTTTAGCATTCATCACGGAAGCAAAGTTAAACCTAACCAAGATTCCAAAAGCGCGCACACTGGTTAACGTGAAATACAACACGTTTGATTCTGCGCTGCGTAATGCGCCGTTCATGGTGGAAGCGAAAGCACTGTCTGTTGAAACGGTAGATTCAAGAGTATTGAACCTAGCGAAGCAAGACATCGTTTGGCACACCGTGAGCGATTTGCTGACTGATGTTCCGAACAAAGAGATGCTTGGCATCAACATGGTTGAGTTTGCAGGCCAAGATGAAGCGGAAGTTGAACAGCAAGTTCAAGCGCTGACTGCACGCCTTGAAACCATGGTTGAAAGCGAAGAAGCCGGCGTGATTGGTTTTCAAGTTTGTAGCGATTTGGCGAGCATTGGCCGAATCTACAACATGCGTAAGAAAGCAGTGGGTCTGTTAGGTGCGGCGAAAGGCCGAGCTAAGCCAGTCGCTTTTGCTGAAGATACTTGTGTACCACCAGAAAACCTCGCGGATTTCATCTCTGAATTTAGAGTGTTACTCGATTCAAAAGAGTTGAATTACGGCATGTTTGGTCACGTTGACGCGGGCGTATTACACGTTCGTCCAGCATTGGATCTGTGTGACCCGATGCAAGAAGCATTGATGCATGAAGTCTCTGATGAAGTGGTTAAGCTGGTGGCGAAATACGGCGGTTTAATGTGGGGCGAGCACGGTAAAGGTTTCCGTTCTGAGTATGGCCCAGACTTCTTTGGTGAAGAGCTGTTTACCGAATTAAGACGTATTAAAGCAGCATTCGACCCGCACAACAAGATGAACCCAGGCAAGATCTGTACGCCTTTAGAAAGTGACGCTGAATTGGTGAAAGTCACCGATACCAAGCGTGGTTTCTACGACCGTCAGATCGACGTACAAGTTCGTGACAGCTTCAAGCAAGCAATGGAATGTAACGGTAACGGCTTGTGTTTCAACTACGATACTAGCTCGCCAATGTGTCCTTCAATGAAAGTTACGGCTGACCGACGTCACTCACCCAAAGGCCGCGCAGGCTTGGTAAGAGAGTGGTTGCGTCAACTGACTGAACAAGGCGTTGATATTCTCGACCTTGAGCAAGAAGCGTTGAAAGACAACACACCCGTTAAGACTATGATTGAGCGTGTTCGCAATACGATGAACAAACGCCATGAGTACGATTTCTCGCATGAAGTTCATGAGGCGATGAACGGTTGTTTGGCGTGTAAAGCGTGTGCGAGTCAATGTCCGATCAAAGTCGATGTACCAAGTTTCCGTTCTCGATTCTTGAACATCTACTACTCGCGTTACCAGCGCCCTGCAAAAGATTATCTAGTTGCCAACATTGAAACCATGCTGCCGCTGATGGCGAAAGCGCCAAAAGTAGTCAACGCTGCATTGGGTCAAAAGTGGATCCAAACGGCAACAGCTAAAACGGTCGGTTATGTTGATGCACCATTGATGTCGGTGCCTACGCTCAAAAATCGTCTAGCGAGTAAAGAGCTGCAACTCTTCGATTTACAGTATTTAGAAGGCTTGTCTTCTGAACAGAAGAAACAGCATGTGCTGATCGTTCAAGACCCGTTTACCAGCTTCTATGATGCCGAGGTGATTGAAGACTTCGTCACTCTGGCTCAAAAACTTGGCAAAACTCCGGTACTGCTGCCGTTCAAACCGAATGGTAAAGCGTTGCACATCAAGGGCTTCTTAAATCGTTTTGCACGTGAGGCGAAATCGACTTCGGATTTCTTGTCGATGGTGGCGGATATCGGAATTCCTTTGGTCGGTGTTGATCCTGCTCTTGTGCTTTGTTACCGCGATGAATACGTCGAGATCTTAGGTGACAAGCGCGGCGACTTTGATGTACTTACTGTGCATGAATGGTTAATGCCATCGCTAGGTGAGTTCGAAGCACGCTCAGCAAGTGAAGATATGTGGTACTTGTTTGCTCACTGTACTGAGAAAACCAAAATGCCGAACGCTGAAAAAGAGTGGGGTACTATCTTCAAACACTTTGGGGCGGCGTTAACCAGCGTTCCTGTCGGCTGTTGTGGTATGGCGGGAACTTTCGGCCACGAAGTCGATAAGCTACAAATGTCGAAAGACATATATGGTTTAAGCTGGAAGCCTCAAATGCAGGACTTACCAAAAGATCGTTGCTTGGTGACGGGCTATTCTTGCCGCAGCCAAGTGAAGCGTTTTGAAGGTGAGAAGCTTGCTCACCCATTACAGGCGCTAGCAAAAATTCTCTAATACATTTAGCCCAGCAATTGCTGGGCTTTTTTCTAAACTAACAAAGGAATGTTAATAAGGAAAAGTATGAAATTTCTAGAATTAAAAGTACCACCAGTTGCACTGTTCATTATTGTATTCGTAGCATCATACTTCTGCGCTCAACAGTTGAGCCAAGGGACACTGGCATTGCCTCATGGAATGATTGTGTTAGGAATCGGAGTCACATTGAGTGGTGTGATTGGAATATCCGGCATATTGGAATTTCGAAAACAGAAAACCACCGTTAACCCGATCAAAGTCGAAACCGCTTCAGCCGTCGTGGACAGTGGAATTTTTGGCTACACGCGAAACCCAATGTACTTAGGGTTGTTCATCCTGCTATTTTGCTTTGGCTACTTCTTCCAGAATATCTTCAGTGTACTACTTAGCTTTGGCTTCGTAATCTACATGAATTACTTCCAAATCAAACCCGAAGAGCGAGCACTAGAACAATTATTCGGCGCAGAATATGTTGATTACAAACAAAAGGTTGGACGCTGGATTTAGTGATGATTTGAGTGCTGGCTTAGTAATCGAAATAAAAAAGCCCAGCTTGAGATTATCAAGCTGGGCTTTATTGATCTTGTTCTAGAGCTGATTAAGCAGCGGCTGTGAACTGAGCTAGAAACATCTCTTTGCGTTCGTTGAAGCGGTTTACTAGGTCGTCTACAGAAGCTTGGTCGTATGGCTTAAGGCCACTTGCTACCATACGCTTCACGCCTTTACCTACTACTTCGCCGTCTTCTTTGAAATCGAAGTTCAGGGTCACGATGCCACGTTTGCCTTCAACATCAAAAGTCGCGCCAGAGAATTCAACTTCTGGGTGAGACAGGTCTAGGCGAGTAAATTCAACTTCCATGCTCTCGTAAATCACTAGAGGACGTTGGCAGTTGATCATCATTTGTTGTTCTTCCATAAGAGGAACCATGATGTGTGGGAAGTTCATGCCAGAGAACTTAACGTAGTTTGTTACTACGTGCTCGATGAATGCTTGATCATGGCTCTTCTCACCTTCACAAGACATGTGTAGGTACTCTTTACCATTTGCATCGATAAGTGAGCTCTCTTTTTCACACTTGTTGTCAACGCTTAACGCAATACCGTTACCAACCATACCTGAAAAATCAAAACGCATTTTTTGGCTGATGCCTTCTTTTTGCAGAAGTACTGCAAATAAAAGATCGCCAGGTACACAGAAGCGCTTGTTGTCTTCATCGTGAATCGGGTTGAAATCGCCAGCTACTTTTTTAGCAAAGTGGCTTGCTTGTTCACGAGTGAATTGAAATTGATTGTCTTCAGTAGAAAAGTAAGGTGTCAGAAACATAGTATCGCTATTAGTCATCAAATCTGGGGTGGATTATAGCTAACTAACTTCGTTCTAATGGTCTATCCAGTTAACTTTGCTTATATATCAGTCGATTAGATAAATACGTTGGATGGTATGTGACGATTTTGAGGGGAATAGGGGCTTGGATTCAATGCAACAAGGGCTAATCAATAGCCCCTGTTTATATGACGTGCTATTTCGCCAAACCTTAGAAGCTACACAGTAGGCCTTCTGGCATTAGATGGTTATGCACTGATAATTTGAGCAGTAGATTTGCTTGCTCGATATCTGGTGAGAAGTAGCGATCTTTGTCGTAGAAGCTGACTTTCTCGCGCAGTATCTGTTTTGCTTCTTCTACTCGAGGAGAAGAGAGATTTGGTGCTCTAAAATCCAAGCCTTGTGCTGCTGCTAAGTATTCAACAGCCAAGATGCCACGGGTGTTTTCTGCCATGTCACGCAGTCGACGACCCGCAAAGGTTGCCATAGATACATGATCTTCTTGGTTTGCCGATGTTGGAAGGCTGTCTACTGATGCTGGGTGTGCCAGTGTTTTATTCTCGCTTGCCAGAGCAGCAGAGGTTACTTGAGCAATCATAAAGCCTGAATTAACGCCGCCGTTATCGACCAAGAAAGGTGGAAGTTTGCTTAGTGCGCTATCAATCAGCAGTGCCATTCTTCGTTCAGAAAGGCTACCAATTTCTGCAATCGCAAGTGCTAGGTTATCCGCTGCCATTGCCACAGGTTCTGCGTGGAAGTTACCACCTGAAATAATGTCGCCGTCTTCAGCAAATACCAGTGGGTTATCCGATACCGAGTTCGCTTCAACGTTTAACGTTTCTGCTGAATTACGAATTTGCTGTAAACAGGCACCCATCACTTGAGGCTGACAGCGCAACGAGTAAGGGTCTTGAACCTTTTCACAGCAAGTGTGTGATTCACCAATCTCACTCTTTTGATCAAGCATATGGCGATAAGCAAGCGCGGCATCCATTTGACCACGATGACCACGAACGCGATGAATTCGAGGGTCAAACGGACGACGACTACCCAGTGCAGCTTCAACAGACATTGCACCACATACGGTTGCAGACGCAAACAAGTCTTCCGCTGCGAACAGACCTTCTAATGCAAAGGCAGTCGATGCTTGTGTGCCGTTTAACAGCGCTAAGCCTTCTTTCGGCGCAAGTGTGATTGGTTCAAGACCTGCGATCTGCATTGCTTCTAAGCCAGTGATGATCTTGCCGTTGTGGCGTGCTTGGCCTTCACCTAGCAGAACGGTACTCATGTGGGCGAGGGGAGCAAGATCTCCAGATGCGCCTACTGATCCTTTTTGTGGAACACACGGGTAAACCTGCGCGTTCACAAGATCGATAAGAGCGTTAATCACTTTGAGGCGGATACCAGAGTAACCGCGAGACAAGCTGTTAATCTTCAATACCATCATCAAGCGTACGGTTTCATCAGACATGAACTTGCCAATGCCCGCAGCGTGAGAAAGTACGATACTTTTCTGTAGAACTTCGAGATCTTCAGGCGCAATCTTGGTGTTTGCTAATAAGCCAAAACCCGTGTTGATGCCATACACAGTGCGGTCTTCAGCAATCACTTGTTCGACAACTTGCATGCTCGCTTCGATATCCGGGATTGCTGCAGGATCGAGTGATAAGTTCACAGGGCTACGGCTGATTTTTCGAAGTTCAGATAGGCCAAGAAGTCCTGGCTTAAGTAATAAGTTCAACATGTTCTCTCCAGACATTAAAGGCGACGAAGTTCTTCGTTTAGCATAGGTAAATCAAGCTTCTGCTCTTTGGCACATTGCTTGGCAATATCGTAACCTGCATCAGCATGACGCATAACGCCGGTTGCTGGGTCATTGTGAAGTACGCGAGCAATACGCTGTGATGCATCTTCACTGCCGTCACAACAAATCACCATGCCTGAGTGTTGCGAGAAGCCCATACCAACGCCACCACCGTGGTGCAAAGAAACCCAAGTTGCGCCGCCCGCTGTGTTCAGAAGGGCATTCAATAGAGGCCAATCTGATACGGCATCTGATCCATCCATCATGCCTTCTGTTTCGCGGTTCGGGCTTGCTACTGAACCTGAATCTAGGTGGTCACGACCGATAACAACTGGTGCTTTCAGTTCGCCATTTTTCACCATTTCATTGAATGCTTGGCCTAAGCGTTCACGATCTTTCAAGCCAACCCAACAAATACGCGCTGGCAGGCCTTGGAACTGAATGCGTTCACGCGCCATATCTAGCCAGTTATGTAGATGTGGGTTGTCTGGAATCAGTTCTTTTACTTTTTGGTCTGTTTTGTAGATGTCTTCTGGGTCACCAGATAGTGCCGCCCAACGGAAAGGACCAATACCTTCGCAGAATAAAGGTCGAATATAAGCCGGAACGAAACCTGGGAAATCAAACGCGTTTTCTACGCCTTCTTCCAGTGCCATTTGGCGAATGTTATTACCGTAATCCACGGTCGCTGCGCCGCGGTATTGCAGGTCTAACATCGCTTGTACTTGAATCGCCATAGATTGCTTAGCGGCTTTCACCACTTTTGCTTCATCAATGGAGCGCTCTTGTGCGGCTTTCTCCATCGTCCAACCTTGCGGCAAGTAGCCGTTAAGAGGATCGTGGGCAGAGGTTTGGTCAGTCACCACATCAGGTGTGATATTGCGTTCAACTAACTCTGGGAAGACGTCTGCGGCGTTACCTAATAAGCCAACAGAGATTGGCGTGTCTGACTCTTTAATCATTGCCATCGCTTCATCTAAGCTGGTGGCTTTTTTGTCTACATAGCCAGTACGCAAGCGGTAGTCGATTCGTGATTCATCACACTCCACTGCGATCATTGAGAAGCCAGCCATCGTTGCAGCAAGAGGTTGAGCGCCGCCCATTCCACCAAGACCGCCCGTTAGAACCCACTTGCCGTTTGCTTCACCTTGGAAGTGCTTCTTCGCGATAGCGACAAAGGTTTCGTAAGTACCTTGAACGATGCCTTGTGAACCAATGTAGATCCAGCTGCCCGCGGTCATTTGGCCGTACATCATCAAGCCTTCTTTATCGAGCTCGTTGAAGTGTTCCCAGTTCGCCCAGTGTGGAACAAGGTTCGAGTTAGCGATCAGTACGCGAGGTGCGTTTTTATGAGTCGGGAACACGCCCACAGGTTTACCGGATTGAACAAGTAACGTTTGGTCGTCCTCTAAACGCTCTAATACTTCAACAATTTTGTCATAACATTTCCAATCACGTGCCGCGCGACCAATACCGCCATACACAACCAGTGCATGTGGGTGTTCTGCCACATCAGGGTCTAGGTTGTTCATCAGCATACGCAGTGGTGCTTCTGTTAACCAAGATTTAGCGCGCAAAGTGGTGCCGTGAGGTGCGCGAATTTCGCGAGTCGTGTCGAGACGAGGGTCACTGTTGTGGTGTTCCGTCATTTTGGAATTCCTTCTGTTTCACGTTATATCGTTGTAGTTGTAGTTGTAGTTATCGGTATAGCTGGATTAGTCGCTGGCCATTGCACTGGCAATATCCCAACATAAACGAGCCGCTAATCGAGCCGTTTGGCCATCGACGTCGTAGTCTGGGTTGTATTCCGCTATGTCCGCGATAATGAGTTTTTCACTGTGTTGGAAAATCTGTTCTAGAAAAGGAGCAAGCGCTTCATAGCTCACGCCTCTTGCCGCTGGTGCACTTACGCCCGGCGCAGTAGCTGCGGGGAAAACATCGAGATCAATGGTGAGATAGAGATAATCACACTCAACGATGAATTTTTGTAACTTGATCAGTTGAGCGACTTGATTCACTTGGGTCATGTTGCGGTCGTGTTCATACCACACGCCCAGTTGGTCAGCTTTGTTAAACAGCGCTTTGGTATTGCTGGCGGCACTCACACCAAGACAAGCGTAATGAAACGGCCATTGATGTGCGTGGCAGTAATCACTGATCTGGTTAAAAGGCGTGCCGGAGCTCGGTTTAACATCGGTGATGTCGCTTTCAAATTCACGAAGATCAAAGTGAGCATCAAAATTAACGATGCCGATCTTAGGATTGTGTTCTGATTGAATTTTATTTAGGTGCTCAGCGAGACCTTGGAACGTTGCCCAAGCCACCTCGTGACCACCGCCAAGGGTAATCACTTTGTTGGTTGCTAAGGCATTGGCAATCACAGAAGCACACTGTTTTTGGCTGACTTCTAATTGACCATCATTGCACTCGATATCACCAAGATCGGCGATGTGTGCGTCACTGTGCCACGCCATATTCGCCAACGCTTGGCGTATCAAGTTAGGTGCTTGTTTCGCGCCCACGCGTCCTTTATTTCTTGCAACACCGGCATCGCTGGCAAAGCCTACCAAGGCGATATCACCGTCAGTCAGCTTGTCACTTAACTCACTACTTTGCACTTGCTTGGTAATGTGATGAACGCGAGTACCGAGTGCGCTATCTTCAAGATCATTACGTCCGGTCCACACAAAGTTATGCACGGTTGTTGCGTTCTCTTGGATACCGTTGGATTTAGATTGAGTCATGACACACCTCGCCATTAACAATGCGTTTATGCAGGTGAGGAACACCGACTTGATAGCTTAGATCTGCAGGGTGGTCGATGTTCCAGATAGCCAAATCTGCGGCATAACCGATTTCGACTTTGCCTTTGGTTTGTGACTTACCAATGGCAGCCGCCGCGTTACAAGTTACACCGCGTAGCGCTTCTTCAGGCGTCGTACCAAACAGGGTGCAGCTCATGTTCATCATCAGCGTTAAGTCTGCAAAGGGAGATGTGCCGGGGTTTAGGTCGGTCGCGATCGCCATTGGGATTTTGTGTTCACGAAGTAAAGCAATAGGTGGCTGTTGAGTCTCTTTCAGGAAGTAGAAAGCACCGGGTAGCAAGGTGGCAACTGTGCCTGATTCTGCCAGTGCTTTTACTCCGGTTTCATCAAGGTATTCAACATGGTCAACAGAGAGTGCGCCGTATTTAGCTGCAAGCGCGCTGCCACCCATATTCGAAAGTTGTTCAGTGTGGCCTTTAATCGCGAGGCCATGTGCTTTGGCTGCTGCAAATACACGTTCGGTTTGTTCTAGGTTGAAGCCGATAGATTCGCAAAACACGTCAACTGCATCGGCGAGCCCTTGCTCTGCAGCTTTAGGAATGATCTCTTGGCAAACCAGATCGATATAGCTGTCCGGTTGCTCTTTGTATTCGGGTGGCACAGCATGCGCTGCAAGGAGAGTAGTGGTGATCTTAATTCGGCGATGATTCTCTAAAGCTTTGGCTGCGCGTAACATTTTGAGTTCATCATCAAGTGTTAAACCATAGCCAGATTTTACTTCGATGCTGGTTACGCCACTTCTTAGTAGGCCATCAAGTCTCGGTAATGCCATTTCAACCAGCTCAGACTCTTGCGCTGCGCGTGTTGCAGTGACTGTCGCTAGAATGCCGCCGCCTTGCTTGGCGATGTCGGTGTAAGACACACCATTCAAACGCTGCTCAAATTCATTGGCACGATTACCCGCAAATACGAGGTGAGTGTGGCAATCAATTAATCCGGGTGTCACTAGCTTGTTCTTGCAGTCATAGGTGACGTAATCCAAAGAACCATCAACACGTACTTGTTCTAACTCAGAAGCAAGTGCGCCTTGGTTTGAACAAGAGATGGACACGATTTTACCGCTTTCGATAACGATATCTTGAGGGGAAGAGGGCTGATAACCGTCGACTCCCGAGCTCATGGAGACCACTCGTGCATTTTTGAGGATCAAATTCATAATCACCTAGATCTTTGCTAAACATTAAATGTATATACAAATAAATAGGCTAAACGCTGACCCGAATCAAGTCGATGTTGCAAAAATGTGATCGGCGATCAGGATGATGTTCTTTAATTTAGAAGTATCTTGGAGCTTAATTTGTACTTAGAACCAGGATGGTAGAGCAATGCAAAGCTGATGAGGCGCTCTTTACTCCATGTTCTTCTATTCAAAAGTAGGCAAGGTTCTGATTCAGATAGCTTTAGTGACGTTCTGATTTGAGAGTCAGGAATAATGGCTTCAACCGTGTGCTCGATTGCACTCAACGGGCAGCTTTTTGAAAGGTATTCATTGGGTGTAGAGGTTGAAAAGTCTTGCTCTAGGTATTTTGGTGCGGCTTGCGAGTTCACCCAGCGCGCTTCCAATTGAATCGGTGTGTTGTCAGCAAAGTGGATGATTTCACTATAGAATACTTCGGCATTGATCATCACACCTAACCGTGTCGCGGTGCTTTCATCTGCCTTGATGCTCTTGTGCTTGATAACCTGGCTAGCATACGTTTGACCTCGGTCTTTGATCTCTTGTGCGATGTTGTTGATATCAAGCAGCGGAGATTGCGCTTTTTCGTCTGGTTCACAAACAAAAGTACCTAGCCTTGGCTTCCTGATGAGTTTGCCTTCAGACACAAGATCTCGAATGGCTTTATTGACCGTCATTCGACTCACATTGAACTGCTCTGTGAGTTCGAGTTCTGTGGTTATCTGGTAACCCACTGGCCAGTGACCACTGTTGATATTATCGTCTATGAACTGTTTTATCTGAAGGTAGAGCGGCGCTTTCGACATAATGAAACCTTATTTGACTATACAAATAGAGTAACGGAATTTTTCACGATTTCAACATTTCCTCGGGCAATGTGACCTTATTCAACATAGATGGGGCAAATTGCTTGATTCTGTGAGGCAAGTGTCGCAAATTGTCACGTAATAACTATTCGTAAATCAGATGATTAGAAAGGGAAATAATATGTTTAAGAAATTAAAGGCCTCGTTGGGCATCGGTGCAGCAAAGGTTGATACTGTCTTAGATAATATTGAAGTTTTCCAAGGTGGAGAGTTGTCTGGCAATGTTCACATTGTTGGTGGCGACGTTGAGCAACAAATCGACTTGATTAACTTGGTTCTCAACACAGAAGTAAAAGTAGAAACGGAAGACAGTACCAGCTACGAAACCTTTTCACTGGGTCGTATTCAAGCCGTAGAGCCTTTCGTTATCCAACCGGACGAAACCAAACTGGTTCCATTCCGTCTTAAGTTAAATGACGAAACGCCAGTCACCGCGTTGAACGCACAAATGAACCAATGCCATGTGTGGGTAGAAACCAACCTAGATATTGGCTTCGCGATTGACCCTAAAGACCGTGACTTTATCTCCGTACACCCACTGCCAACAGTTGCTAAAATCATCCAAGGCGTGGAAGCATCCGGTATGGCAATGGTGAAAGCTGACGTAGAGAAGGGCTTCTTAAAAGGCAACAGCTTTGCTTCTCGTTCGGGCTGTTACCAAGAGATTGAGTTTCGCAGCGGCGGCTTCATGAATAATAAAGAGATCGAGCTGTCATTCATCGTTGAAGGTTCAATGGTTCACTGCCTAGCAGAAATCGACCGCTCAATGAGCTTCCGCGGCGACCAATACATCTCATTCAGCTTACCTGCTAATGCGGCCGACTCAGACATTCGCAACGCTGTATCAAGAATCATGAGTGCGTAGTTCCCTCTCTGTTAGCAGTCGCTCTGTCTATTAATTAATAGAGACAATACAACTTTTCAAGCCGAACTTAACCATTCGGCTTTTTTGATTCTACTATCTGCCCCGTCCTGAAATGGGTTTACCACTGGTGCCGATAGGCCAATTGAAAAGCAACATCGGTGGAGTTGTCCATATTGAAAATGTTCTCGATTATGGATATCTCAATTGCCGAGCGTTGCATGAGATAGCGATAGCCAAACATCATTTCATTCGCGGCTTCTGAAAACTCAGTTTCACCGTCTTCTGCGCCTTCATACCAACGATACTCTAGGTGTAACTCATGATTTTCAAATAGCGTGAGTTGATATCCTCCCATCCATGACCATGTCGTTTTTTTATGTGAAAAGCTATTCTCCACTTCTCTACTGGACTGATTCGCTAATCCTAAGCTTGTATAGAAGGTATTGATGTCGAGTTGGTATGCATAATTGAGTTGAGCGCTTTGTTCGGTGCTGTTTCCCTTAAATGCACCGTGGCTGACTTTGTTATGATAAAGGGAGACGCCAAAAGATAAGCCATGGTTTTCTATATCTATGATCTGATATTGGGTGTAGAGCGTGAAAGCGCTAGTCAATGTGTCGCCGGAGAAGTCTCGATTATTGACGCCATGGTCTGGTGCATAGATGTCGAATTGGTGTCTCTCTTTCTGATCTCGACCTGCTTGGTCGATGCTAAATAGGTCGTGAAAGTTAATGGTGATTTTGTCTAGGTTATTGTTGGCGGCGTAAAGGTAGCGGTAATTGAATTCTACTTGCCACGTTTTAGTTAATTGCCATCGCAAACCAGTGTGAAGCTGATTCTGATAATAGTCTAAGTGGTAGTCGTGGGAATTGGCCCAGATACTCGCGGCAGTTAAGGCGGTAAATATTTCAACTTTATTCTCTTTGAGGGGGAAGCCAGAGCGAAGTGCCGGAGTGAGACGAACAGACTGCAATGGTGCTTGAGTATAACTGATTAAGGGGCCGTAATCTTTATTGGCTCAAGCCGCTGGAGTGTAAATAGCAGCAGTTATGATTAACGGCAAAGAGGGTATTAACGATATAAAAGTAGCCTGTCTCTCCATATGCACCTCATCCGTATTCCGTCACTTATCTATAGCTTAGTTCGAAAGGTGAGTTTTAAAAGTAGAGAGATGAAGACCACGGTGCTCAAAGGCACTGTAGATTAATGAAGAGTCATTGAAGTAATACTACCTGTTACTTTGTTATTTTAACTTGTGCTCGTTTGTGAACTCGGTATTTAGGCCTATTGGGATACATCTATTCGTGTCACGTTACTCTACCGCCTCATCGGTAATCTGGGATTGAAATGTCATTAGGCTTTCTAGTTTTTTTGCTGCAAGCTTCAACCTACCGGCTTTAGTGAGTAAGTCACTAACACTCAACCTCAATGTAGGTGCGTGTATTGCCATGCCTGCAATCATATTTCCGTCTTGATCACAAACTGGGACTGCAATGGCAACCATACCTTCAATGAGCTCTTCATTGTCGATGCTAATACCACGAATCCCAATCTCGTCGAGCTCTCTGTTTAGGTCGTCGACGTTGGTAATCGAATGTTTTGTTTGTGGTTCTAGTGTTAGGGTCGAAAGTATCTGCTTTCGTTTATTTCTTGGCATTAAGGCCAAAAATAGCTTGCCACTAGCAGTACAGTGCAGAGGTAACCTCGAGCCTAATTTTAAGTTGACCATCATAGGCCAATTAGCCTCAACACGCTCAAAATACAACAATTCATATCCATCTAATACGGATAAGTTACAGGTTTCCTGTATTTCGTCTGTTAATTCTTTTAAAACCATCTGGCGAGGTGCGCGCCCATCAAAATGTGACAGGACGTCTAGAGACATTTTTTTAAATCGAGAACCGATAGACAAGAAGCGACCTTGGAGATCTCTCGCAATAATATCCTCCTCTTCAAGTTGACTGAGTATCCGGTGTACGCTGGCCTTAGGAAGGTTTAGGAACAAAGCAATATCAACCGCTGTAACGGGGCGTGTCTCACTAGCGATGAACTCAGTAATCTTAAATGCACGTGACAGTGCTGAATTACTTGATGATTCGTTATTGCTCATGCTGCTTCTCCTTTGTTTTTTCTGATAAATTTGCAAGCAATGGGTCATTGCTTGCAAATTCGGTTAATCTACTTTAGCCGCCAAATTGAACCAAGAATAATGAAATGCTCGGTAATAAAGCAATCAAAACCCACGAGATAAATAGCGCTGTGAAGTAAGGTATGACAAACCGAACTAACTTACCATAAGGGATCCCGGTTACGCTACTTGCGACATATAAATTTAAGCCGAACGGTGGTGTGACAAAACCAATTGCAGCTCCGACTAAGAAGATAACTGAAAAATGAATCGGATCGACGCCAATGCCTGTGGCAATAGGTGCGAGAATTGGAGCTAAAATAATGGTAACCGGTAAGCTTTCTAAGAGCATCCCGGCTAAAAGTATAATCCCCATACACATAAATAAGACTGCGTAATAGCTTCCGAATCCATTAAGTGCGTTACCAATTATTTCACCGACTCCCATCATGGAAAGTAATTGTTGCATGACGACAGAAATCGCGATTAATGGTGCTAGCATCCCTGTAATCTGCCCTGATTTGAGCATCACAGAAGGAATGTTTTTGAAATGTAAGTCTTTGGTCAGAATACAGCCTGCGATAATTGTGAACCCAACGGTGAATGCAGCGGCCTCTGTTGGTGAGAATGCTCCAGAGTAAATGCCGTAGACGACTACACCAATAGTAATGAAGCCGAGGTAAGCGCGTCTTGCATATTTGAAACTGGTCTTTGCGACAAAAGGAATAACTGTTCCCCATCCTTGTTTTCGAGCAACTAGATGGCATGCGAACATCATCGCTAATACCATGAGGCTACCTGGCAGCATTCCTGCAATAAACAGATCCGTTATGGAAAGGTTCATCATGAAGCCATACACAATGAATATCACGCTCGGCGGAATAATAATTCCAACAGTTCCTCCTGATGCTGCTGTGGCTGCAGAAAATCTTTCGTCGTAACCATTCTTTTTCATTTCTGGAGCCATTATTGAGCCAATTGTGGCTGTTGTCCCAGCATTAGACCCGGAAATGGCTGCGAACATCCCACAAGCTCCAATCGCAGCCATACCCATACCACCACGAATGGAACCCAAAATAGAGTACGCAAAATCAGAGAGTCGTTTTGCAATGCCTGCAGCATTAATTAGATCGCCGGTTAGAATGAAAAGAGGTAATGCTAGTAAGCCGAAAAAGTTTAACCCCTCAAATAGCGTTACACCGATGTTAGCGAGGGTAAAGTCAATGACGATACTAACCCCAACAACCCATAGCCCAATGATTAAAAATATAGGGATGCCTGCTAGAAATAGAACCAAAACGATGACACTAATAATGCTAATCAAATCACCTTCACTCATGCTTCTTTCTCCGCTAATGATGTCTGGATTATCAATGGCTCATTATTTATGTACCGTTTACAATCTTGGAAGAAGTTCTGTATCACTCGATAGATTATTAATGTCCAGCCTACTGGTGTTGCCATATAAAACCACCACTGCATGACATCGTCAGTTCCTTGAACAATTGCAAAATTGTCGTAAGCGATCCTTACCTGATCCGTTGCAAAATAAAGAACGACGCCCGCAAAAACTAGCCAGAGAACGGCATCTAATATGAGGCATACAAATTGCGCTTGATAAGGGAGGCGTAATCTAATTTCGGTGAGCGATAAGTGAGTACGGTTTTTGACATTGACAGCTGCGCCGACCCAGGTAAGCCATAAAAATAGTAGTACAGGGATACTAGTGCTCCACGGAGCCTGAATACTAAAGAAAAAACGTCTGATTATTTCAACGAAGATAATGACAGTCATTATAGAGTAGCTGCTCACAATGAGATATTTTTCTATGTTGTTATCTAGCCAATACAAACACTTTTTGACTGAGGTTGCCGGGTGGACGGCAGTGCTGATGATTTCATTCATGATGTCATGCCTTAGTTTTATTTAATGGGTTGTCAGAGTATTAACCTAACCACCAACGTTGTGGTTTGACGTTGACTACCGCTGCGTCTTTAGGGAGTTCTCTAGCAATCCCGTGAATTTCTTTATAGATATCAATATCGCCTGCCCAAGCATTTAAACGATTACGCCATTTTTGCCATGGTTCTGGGTTATATTCCGGTGAGCATATTTGTTCAGCCTTAAATCTCTCTTCATCTGAAAGTGCAGCAAAGCGGATATTATTTTGTCGGAATTGCGTATTCTCGTTAGGGTGAGTTTGTGCACCAATAATTTCGTACAACCCACCTTCATTCATTCCGTGAGTAAAAATTTGTGCACAATATGCAGATTCCATGACCGCTTCTTTATGTTTATCGCTTAACTTTTCAAAAACGTCGTAATTCATAGCTGTACTCTCGTTGCCAGAGAACATGCGTAAATCGATCGCTTGAGATATTACTGATGTCATTCCTGAATATGCCGCTGCGCTCATCCAAGTTTCCGCACCATCAAGTAGTCCTTGTCGGAGCCCATCAATTGTTTCAGCCCAGGCAACTGGTACAGGGTTGAGATTGAGTTGCTCCATGGCGATACGCCCTAACTGGGTTCCTGTTACTCGGTTTTTGGTGCCTTGAATATCGGCTAGCGACGTAACCAAGGGTTTGTCTTTCCATTTGTTGCCTAACATGAGTCCACGTAAGTCACAGTGCGTGAATAGGAATTGAATGTTGTGGCGTTTACGTAATGGTTCACGAAACAATGATTCGCTTCGTTTGTCATAAAAAAAATGAAATTGCGAAGCTCGCGTAGGGAACATGTATGCAAAATCAAGAACATTCATGTATGGCGCACCAGCAGCGGAGTTTTGTGTAGATGCGGAATATATGTCAACGATTCCTTGCTGAGTTTTTCTTATACAATCCAATTGCCCACATAGTTGATTGGAGCCAAAGAATTCAACTTGTATTTCACCATTTGTTCTTTCTTCAAGATCTCTAGCGAAAAATAATTGTCCCGACTTTTGGATATCTAAGTTTTGTTCATTAAAGCCAGAGGCTCCAAACTTTAAGACTACGATTGGTTTTTTCTTTTCTCGAGTTCGAGATACGCTTTCCGACGCATTTGCCAGGCTACTTAAGGTAGCCCCTGTCCCTAATGTCCCTGCAGCGAATAAAGCTGATGTAAGCCCGGCACGCTTTGCAACATTAAAAAAGTCGCGTCGGCTATATGGTTTGTCTTTTGAAGTTCTCATGTACCCATCCTGATTCATGTAAATAGCCCAATTACACTTGTTTAAAAAATGTTAAATGTCCAAGTTGGGTTGTTATTAGTGTGCGATAAGTCAACAAAAAACAATTCATATTCTCTCGATATTTACTAATTATTGTTATTGGTTTATGTTTTTTGGGACGCTGTGTCTCGATTTATGAAAATGCAAAGGAGATTTTGTTATGGGAAGGTTACATAAGGATGTGGGTGTCTTTGATTATGTTGTTGTAGGGGCGGGGTCGGCTGGGTGCGCAATTGCTAGTCGTTTAAGTGAGGATCCAGATGTTTCAGTGTTATTACTTGAGGCTGGTGGTCGAGATTGGAATCCTTGGATTCATATCCCGGTTGGTTATTTTAAAACCATGCACAACCCGTCAACTGATTGGTGTTATCTAACCGATCGTGATGAAGGTATTGATAATCGACAATTACAATGGCCTAGAGGCAAAGTACTTGGTGGGAGCAGCTCCTTGAACGGGTTGCTATATATACGTGGGCAAAAAGAAGATTATAACGACTGGGCGTCACTTGGTAATGAGGGGTGGAGTTATGACGACGTGCTTCCCTATTTTAAAATGTCTGAATGTCAAAGCCGAGGAAAAGATAAGTACCATGGCGTGGATGGGCCGTTGAAAGTGTCAGATCTTAGACTGAAACGGGATATTGCCGAACGATTTGTGGAGGCAGCTCAAGAGGTAGGTATTCCTTGGAATGATGATTTTAATGGTGAGAACCAAGAAGGAGTAGGCTATTTTCAGCAGACAGCATTTAATGGGTTGAGGTGCAGCAGTGCAAAAGCTTTTTTAACGTCGGCTCGAAAGCGCCATAATTTAACAATATTGACTCATGCACATACCTCCAAGCTTGATATTGTCGATAAGACAGCAAAAGGTGTTGAATTTTTTTGCAATGGAAAAGCAATGTATGTTTCGGCAGCTAAAGAGATTATTGTCAGTGCTGGTGCAATTGGCTCACCGCAAATATTACAGTTGTCTGGAGTTGGCAACAGAGCGGAGTTAGAAGCAGTAGGTGTTGATTGCGTTCATCATTTACCTGGAGTTGGAGAAAACCTTCAAGACCATTTACAAATTCGTCTGGTCTACAAAACTAGTTGTACAACACTGAACGATGAGTTGAGAACACCTTTGCATAAACTGACAGTGGGAGTTAAATATGCTCTGTTTCGCAAAGGTCCTTTAACGTTGGCTGCTAGTCAGGTATGTATTTTCACTCAGTCTTCCTCTGACTTAACAAGGCCTGACATACAGTTTCATATGCAGCCACTCAGTGCGGACAAACCTGGAGAAGGAGTGCACCCATTTTCGGCCTTTACTACTTCGGTTTGTCAATTGCGTCCTGAAAGTCGAGGTCGTGTGAAGATCACCAGCAAAGACTACTCCGTGCACCCTAGTATCCAACCTAACTATCTCTCGCACCCTAAAGATAAAGCTGTTGCAATAAACGCGATAAAGGTAGCGAGAGAAATCACCGATGCGAGTCCTTTATCTTCGGTTATTTCTGAAGAGTTTGTACCAGGTTCAAAGTATCAAACGGATGAACAATTGTTGGAAGCTGCGACAAAATACAGTCAATCCATCTATCACCCCGTTGGTACTTGTAAGATGGGCAATGATGCAATGGCAGTCGTTGATAATGAGCTAAAAGTTCATGGGCTAAAAAGCTTAAGAGTAGCGGATGCATCTATCATGCCTATTATTGTGTCGGGAAATACTAATGCACCGTCTATTATGATCGGTGAAAAATGTGCAGCTATGATAAAAAAAGAAACTAGTCTGTCTAAATCAAAGTCAGCAAAATTGTGCGAAGAAGCGATTTAATGCATCGGGGCTAAATTTAATCTCTAGGTTAGATGTATTACAGCCCCAAATAGTGTTCCCTGCCAATAAGTCATTTGCCAAACCACTGACGAAAATACTCCCAAAAATTACTCTTATGAGTCTATATTTTTGTTCAGAGTAAAAAGAATGGTTGAGGCTCAGAATATCAATACCCTACATTTACCTCTTTTGTTTCGCTTCATCAATCCTATGCAAGAAGACTTATTGCGTCTATAACACGATAGGTGTGCGAATTGCCTGAATTTGACTGCAGGGGAGAGGGGCGGCTTCGGCGCCATACCCACAGCGCATCATTGTCATTTTATATTATTTCGTTACAATGCTCGGATACCTACAAATAGGGCATCTGTATTTGCTTCTATGTGGGTATATTTATTATGCATATATCCCCAATCAGCGTACTCGTTGATTGAAAGACATATATTAAACATTTTCATGTGTTGCTTGGTGTGCAACACCACTGTAAAGGACAAATAATGCCAATTATTACTCTTCCTGACGGTAGTCAGCGTCAATTTGACAACCCTGTATCAACTCTAGATGTTGCCCTATCAATCGGTCCTGGTCTTGCGAAAGCTACCATTGCTGGTCGTGTAGACGGCGAGCGTGTTGATGCTTGTGATCTTATCGAAAACGATGCAAGCCTAGAAATCATCACAGCTAAAGATGAAGTTGATGGCCTTGAAATCGTTCGTCACTCTTGTGCTCACCTTTTAGGCCACGCGGTTAAGCAGCTTTTTCCAGAAGCGAAAATGGCGATCGGTCCTACTATCGATAACGGTTTCTACTACGATATCGATCTTGAGCACTCTCTAACGCAAGACGATCTAGAAAAGATCGAAAAGCGCATGAAAGAGCTAGCGAAGACCAAATACCAGGTTGTTAAGAAGAAAGTTAGCTGGCAGGAAGCGCGCGACGCATTCGAAGCTCGCGGCGAGACTTACAAGATTGAAATCTTGGACGAGAACGTTTCTAAAGACGATCGTCCAGGCCTGTACCATCACGAAGAATACATCGATATGTGTCGTGGTCCACACGTGCCTAACATGAGCTTCTGCCAGCACTTCACTCTACTTAACGTAGCGGGTGCATACTGGCGTGGTAACAGTGACAACAAGATGCTTCAACGTATCTACGGCACTGCATTCCACGACAAGAAGGCACTTAAAGCTCACCTTGTGCGCCTAGAAGAAGCGGCTAAACGTGACCACCGTAAAATCGGTAAAGCGCTTGACCTATTCCACATGCAGCAAGAAGCACCAGGCATGGTGTTCTGGCACCACAACGGTTGGACTATCTTCCGTGAGCTAGAAGTATTTATTCGTCAAAAACTGACTGAGTACGATTACCAAGAAGTTAAAGGCCCATTAATGATGGACCGTGTTCTTTGGGAACGCTCTGGTCACTGGGATAAGTACGCTGAAGCGATGTTCACTACTTCTTCAGAGAACCGTGAATACGCTATCAAGCCAATGAACTGTCCTGGTCACGTTCAAATCTTCAACCAAGGTTTGAAATCTTACCGTGATCTACCGCTACGTATGGCTGAGTTCGGCTCATGTCACCGTAACGAGCCGTCTGGCGCACTTCACGGCATTATGCGTGTTCGTGGCTTCACTCAAGATGATGCTCACGTATTCTGTACTGAAGACCAAGTTCAACAAGAAGTTAAAGCTTGTATTGAAATGGTTTACGATACTTACACAACTTTCGGCTTCGAAAGCATCGTTGTTAAGCTATCTACTCGTCCAGAACAGCGTGTAGGTTCAGACGAAATGTGGGACCGTGCAGAGGCTGACCTTAAGCAAGCGCTAGAGGCAATGGACATTGCATACGAGATTCAAGAAGGCGAGGGTGCGTTCTACGGACCTAAGATTGAATTTACTTTGCATGATTGTTTGGACCGCGCTTGGCAATGTGGTACAGTGCAGCTCGATTTTGCATTACCAGAACGTTTAGGTGCTACTTACGTAGGTGAAGATAACGAGCGTCACACGCCAGTTATGATCCACCGCGCGATTTTAGGTTCACTAGAACGCTTCATTGGTATTCTTATTGAAGAATACGCTGGCTTCTTCCCAACGTGGTTGGCGCCAGAACAAGCAGTTGTAATGGGCATTACAGACAAACAGTCTGAATATGTACAAGAAATTACGAAAAAACTGCAAAAAAGTGGATTTAGAGTCAAAGCAGACTTGAGAAATGAGAAGATTGGCTTTAAAATCCGCGAACATACTTTGAAACGTGTACCGTTCATGCTTGTGTGTGGTGACCAAGAAATGGAAGCCGGCGAAATTGCAGTACGTACACGTAAAGGTAAGGACCTTGGCAAATTTAAAGTGGATGACTTTATTTCATACATCCAAGCCGAGGTTTCAAGCCGTAAGCTCAATCTGGAGGAATAGCTATTAAAGGCGGAAGACGTGGCCAACAACCGGCCAAACAAAACCAGCACCGTTTAAACGGTGACATTCGTGGCGTTCGTGAAGTGCGTCTAACTGGCGCAGACGGCGAAGCTGTTGGTGTAGTATCAATCGCTGAAGCGATGGAAGCTGCAAATGAAGCTGGTATGGATCTTGTAGAGATCAGCCCTAACGCCGAGCCGCCAGTTTGTCGTGTGATGGACTACGGTAAGTTCCTCTTCGAGAAGAGCAAAGCTGCGAAAGAGCAGAAGAAGAAGCAAAAGCAGGTTCAGATCAAGGAAATTAAATTCCGACCTGGAACTGATATTGGAGACTATCAGGTAAAACTACGCAACCTGACTGGTTTCCTAGAAGACGGCAACAAAGTGAAGGTAACAATTCGCTTCCGTGGCCGCGAAATGGCTCACCAAGAAATCGGTGTTGACGTTCTTAATCGTTTGAAAGCGGATACTGAAGAATTTGCAGTAGTCGAATCTTTCCCAACGAGAATTGAAGGTCGCCAGATGATCATGGTGTTGGCCCCTAAAAAGAAGTAATTAACGGCTTTGCAAGTAATTGAACCCTGCAGCCTCAGGTTGTGGGGTTTTATTCGCCCTAATTACTATGTTATTAACAACTCAACAATGCGGAGTTATTCATCATGCCTAAGATGAAAACCAACAAAGGTGCTGCTAAGCGTTTCCAGAAAACTGCTGGTGGTATTAAGTTTAAGCACGCTGGTAAACGTCACATCCTGACTAAGCGTACTACTAAGAACAAGCGTCAGCTACGTCCGAACTCGATCCTTCCTAAATGTGAAGTTGCTCAAGTTCTACGTATGATGCCATACGCTTAATTCTTTTTAGTTTATAAATTCGTTTAGTTTAGGAGAAGCATAATGCCTCGCGTAAAACGTGGTGTACAAGCTCGTGCACGTCATAAGAAAGTTCTAAAACAAGCTAAAGGTTACTACGGAGCACGTTCACGTGTTTACCGCGTAGCTTTCCAAGCAGTTACCAAAGCTGGTCAATACGCTTACCGTGACCGTCGCAACAAGAAACGTCAATTCCGTCAACTTTGGATTGCACGTATCAACGCGGCATCTCGTCAAAATGGTCTATCTTACAGCCGTTTCATCAATGGCCTAAAGAAAGCATCTATCGAGATCGACCGTAAGATTCTTGCTGACATCGCAGTATTCGACAAAGCAGCATTTGCTGTTCTAGTTGAAAAAGCGAAAGCATCTCTATAATTTAGAGTTAGCTTAAAGGTTTAAGAAAAGGAGAACTTCGGTTCTCCTTTTTTATTGCCTGTAATTTGGCTTTGCCATACTCTCTCGCATCTCGCATCTCGCATCTCGCATCTCGCATCTCGCATCTCGCATCCCGCACCTAATTTTTATTCGCTTGAACACGCATTCTGGTATATAAACATTTACCTAACCTTTAAATGTAAAGCGACCGAAATAAATGACCGCACCGACCACTATGACGTTCTTCGAACGTTTTGAAACTGACATCCTATCTGGCAAGAAGACGATTACTATTCGTGATGAATCTGAGCGAGACTACCAGCCAGGCAGTGTTGTGGAAGTATCGACGCTAGAGCAAGACCGTGTGTTCTGTAATCTTAAGATCATCAGCGTTGAGCCAATTTTGTTTGATGACTTAGGTGAGTTCCATGCTCAGCAAGAGAACATGACGCTGCAAGTACTGAAAGACGTGATTCAAGATATCTACCCGGGTATCTCTCAACTGTATGTGGTTTCTTACGAGCTTGTGTAGCCCGCTTTAAATAGAATTTGTTGATCAATACTGCGTCTAACGCAGAGCAATGATAAAGGGAAGCCACAATGAGTGAATTACAGAGCGAAACAGTTCAGCAAATTTTGCTTCAACTTTATTGTCGTGAGCAAAATGAGCAGCCGTTAATCTCTAGAACTGATCTCGACATTGCTCTTTATGATAGCGAAGGCTTTCTAGCGTGGCGTGACACAAGGCGTAACTTTACGGTCAGTGATATCGAGAATCGAGTTTGGGTGAAGAGCTGCCCCGGCGGTTACATCACTGAAGTGCACTTCAATGCTGACGGTTCTTTGATTGAATATCGTTTGTTCGACCGATTTGAAACAACAGGGCAGTGGCAACTAAAAGACGGTTTGTTACACGTCGAGATTCTGAAGGGTGAGAACTGCTACCAGTTTGCTGTTGTGGCTCGTGCTGACCTTAATATTCACTCTGCGGTTGAGTATAAGAGCGGAGAGCTGCATTCGTACTTGAAGCTTGTTCAAGTTGAAAGCTAAACGCTGGTTCGTTTAATTAGCATATAAAAAAGCCAACAGTGATGTTGGCTTTGTTGTCTTCAATCTGACTGAATACTTCTATTAAGCTTCGAAGTTCGCCAATCGAGTATAAAGCTCGCTGTCTTGATCTTGCTTTGCACAAATCGTCAGTAGGTCTTCAATAAAGTACTTCAATGCACGTGCTTCAATTCGGCGAATACCTTGTTGATGTTCTTCAGTTAGGTAGCCGTAGATAGTCGCAGCGCCAAAGTCACCAAAGATCATCTGACCTTGTTCGTTCACTAAAGTGTTGTGAGCGTATAGATCACCATGAGAGACTTTATTGGCATGAAGGTGTTCAAACACATCAATCATCTGCTCTGTAATGCTATTGATTTGAGCAATTGAAAGTTCGAAACCTTCTGGGAAAGTATCACGCGTGCAAGTCTCGAGTGTTGGTGGTAGCCCTAGGTTGTAGTAGCTGTTTGGAATGAGTTCCATCACCAAAGCTAGGTAATCTTGTTCCTCTACTTGGGCGATAGATTTTACCAAGTTGTTATGGTGTCCAGCCTGCAAGCACGCTTCCAGTTCATCATGTGGGTAGCCGTCACTGGTGACTTCGCCTTTAAACACTTTAACCGCCACTTCCTGTGGAAAATCGAAGTCGCTGTTTAGCCAGCTTGCATGCGAGATCACGCCAGATGCGCCTTGGCCAAGTACTTGATTCAGTGAATAGCTTTGAGAGCTAACCGCAGGCACGCTATCTAAGCTGCTAGGGTGTTTGCAAAACGGGTTACCCGCAAACGCTAACCAAGCCAGTTTTGGTAGCTTGATAAGGAACTCTGGGAATTCAGTCAACTGGTTTGCAGACAGGCGAACTAGCTCAAGGTTGGATAGGTTTTCCATGCTTTCTGGTAACACGCGAATCTTGTTACCCGCCAATGCCAGTTTCTGTAGTCGCGGTCTTTCACCTAGTGAGCTAGGCAGGGCCTCAATCTCATTGTCGGTCAGGATCAACCAGCGTAATTGAGGTGGTAGAGATACTTCACTTACGGTTTTGATTTGGTTGGTCTTGAAACCGATCATTTCAAGCTTAGGAAGTGACCCAAGAACATCAGGCAGGTGCGTAAACAGGTTATTCGACGCGAAGATAATACGCAGGTTAGTTAGCTTTGATAACTCGGCTGGTAGGTCTGACAGCTGATTACCTGAAAGGTCTAGGATCTCAAGAGAATCTGCAAGCTCTATGATTTCTAGAGGGAACTCTGTGAGACCTTCTGATAGTTTTAGACGCTTAATACCTTTAAGTTGCCCTGATTTTAATTGTTCTAGAGTATGCAAACCTTAGCCTTATGAATAGATGTTCGAGGCGAGTAGTTTACTTGTCTCAACCGAGAAAGGCGAGTATCCGGAAGAATACTCGCCTAACTAAGCTTAGTGAACGAATTACGAAGGTTAAAGCTGTATATGGTTTTGGCTAACGCCGACCTCCTCAACAAAATCGCTATCATGACTGACCAAGATGAATGCGCCTTGGTATTCACGCAGAGCCGAAGCCAATATTTGCTTCGAGTCTATGTCCAAGTGATTGTCTGGTTCATCAAGCAAAAGAAGTGGGGCATCCTGTTTATGGCTGACGATCAACATCGCCAGCTTCATTTTCTCGCCACCACTGAGGTGATCGACTTTTCGATATACCGAGTCACGCCTGAATCCAATTCCCGCTAGCAGTGTTCGCGCGTCGCTCTCTGTTAATACAAAGCTATGCGTTATTAAACTATCGAACATCGTATCGTTGGTGTCTAACAGGCCAAAGTGTTGATCCAAATAGACGGTCGCCCCTAAGCGCTTAATCGAGCCTTTATAATTGGCGTGTTGACCGTGAATCGCTTTTAACAGTGTCGACTTTCCACACCCGTTAGCACCGGTTAGATAACACCGTTCCCCTTGTGATAAAGAGAAACTGATTGGCGCACCAGAGCCGTAAATAAGGCGGCAGTTTTCAACGGTTAACAAAGAGCTCTTTTTACTGTTATTACTCTGTTGTAGATACAAGGCCTGTGGTTTTAGTTGTTCCTTTTGTTCTTTAAGAGATTGAAGCTTATGTTGGTTTTGGTCCTTTAAGTTCTTTTGACTAGTGGCTGATGCTCCTTGCGTTCGTCCTGCTTTATCTTTCATCGCATCCAATAATATCTTGGGTTGGCTACCGGACTTTCTGAGTCGATTACCTTGAGACTCACGTTGCTGTGCTTTTTCCTTATTAGCTTGAGCTTGGCGCTCCAGTCGTTTCTTTTCGGATTGGTGATGTGCAATCTGTTTATCTAGTGCATCGGCCTGATTCGACATTTGTTTGAAGTAGTCATCGTAGTTTCCTTTATAGAAACGTAACCCCAAACTGTTGAGATGGTAGATACCTTCCATTTGTCTCAATAAGCTTCGATCATGGCTGACGACAAGTACCTTACCTTCAAACAACTGGCATTGTTCTAGTAGCCAATTGCGTCCGTCGTTATCCAAATGGTTCGAAGGCTCATCGAGGATCAGTATGTCGTTATTTGATACGAATAGCTGATGAAGCTGTAACAGGGCGAGTTGCCCACCACTCAAAGAGCAACAAAGTGTGTTCAAATCACGAGTGATCTTTAATGTACCTAGCAACTGCTGGGTACGCGCCTCCAAATCCCAATCATCGCCAACGATATTGAAGTGCTGCAGTTCACAGCTACCTTGTTCTATGGCGCTTAACGCTTCTAACTTTTCAGTGAGTCCTAAGAAGTCAGCGATGGTGATGTTGGTATCCAGTAGCGTTGATGGTAACTGAGAGTAAAAGCCGATTGAACCTTGGCGCGAAACACTGCCCGTTGTGGGCTGTTTTTGTCCAACGAGCAACGAAAGTAACAATGACTTTCCAGCCCCATTTCTTCCGACTAGGCCTGTGAGGCGAGTGCTCAAATTAAAGGTGATGTTTTTGAATAACCACTCACCAGTATCGAGTTGGAATGAGAGATTATTGGCTAATATAGTCGGCATAGAAATACCTCCCTTTACGTGTAAACGAGTAAAAGGGGTGAGGCGCTTTTCTGTGCAAGCTCCTGCTGGATGCTAACAACAGATCGCCAAAGGCGTTACTTAGATAGATTACCAATGAAAGAGAGAAAGCGGTATTGAGATGGTTCCTGTCTTTGAGGTACTGATCTTAAAGATGTTTGTTTGTCAAAAAACGGATCTTTAAGAGCTTGATTTGTCGCGAAAATAGATGATGAAGTAACGCCCACTAACCCCGAGTGTCCAAATGATTTTTATAAAAATAAATCGGATGTCAGGATGTTAGTACTTCATTATGGCGTTATTCTCTTTTGAAATGATGGTGGGATGGTACTGAAAGAAAGTACTCTGAGTCAATATGTTGAGGTGATTAAATTGTGTTCAAATAATTAAAGCGCCTTTGCGGCGCTTTAGTGATCATTATTGGAAATCAGTTGAGTCTAGAACTTATATCTTTGGGTTTAGAGCTTAGAGCTTAGAGCCTTGGGCTTAAAGCTAAAGCTACTTGGTTTGCCCACCAACGGCGCGCCAACACATATCAAAGCTATCGTTGATGTACTTCGATGTTTGCTCTGGTGGAGACTCGCTTTGTTCAATCAGCCAGTTTGCACAAATCAGAAAGTGGCTATGAATGAAGTGTCTAACAAGGTTAATGTCCAACACCATCAATTCACCATCTTGTTGCCCTTTCAAAATGATCTCGTCTAGCGATGCGAACATCTGTGAAACAATCACTTCTCGAGTTTGAGTCGTTGGGTCGAAATGAACATTGGTGAAGAACTTCATCGCAACCGGATTCTCTAATGCCCACTCAATTCCTGTGATCCACATGAACTTAAAGGTTTGGTAGCGATCTTCTACAGCCACATCAGTGTGCGGTTGAAGGGTCGAGAATAGCTCTAGCTTCAGCTCGCGAAACAGTTCATCAATCAATAGAGATTTATTCTCGAAGTGGTGGAACAACGTCGCTTTTGCCACGCCGGCTGTTTTCGCTATTTGTCCGGTAGATGTGCCCTCTAGCCCTTGTTGAGAGAAGAGCAGGAGTGCAGCATCTAGGATTTTTTGTCTTTTGGTGATCATCTATTGAGTACTTTGAACATCAGTTTCTTGATTGGGTTGTTGTAAGGAGGATGCATTAACTTGGTGAAGTTGATTTTTCCTCTACTTAGAACGGTTTTGGCATGGCTAAGGGTCTTGAAGCCCTCAATGCCGTGATAGTGTCCCATGCCTGAAGGGCCGATGCCACCGAATGGTGCGTCTTCTGCAGCCACATGCACCAAAGAATCATTAATACATACGCCGCCAGAGTGCGTGTCTGATAAAAGCTTGTCTTGGGTTTCTTTATTATGGCTCATTAGGTACAGAGCCAGTGGGCGTTCTCTCTCTGTGATGTAATTGATTGCTTCTTCGATGGAATCATAAGGCACGATAGGCAAAACAGGACCAAACAGCTCTTCTTGCATCGCGAGCATCTCATCGTTCACTTCGGTGAGAAGGTGCGGCGTCATTCTGTGGTTTACATCGTCTTGTGCTTGTTCGGTTACCGTGTGAATAACCGCGCCTTTGGCTTGTGCGTCTTCAATGACACCTTTCAAGCGATTGTATTGGCGCATGTTGATCACTGAGGTTAAGTCTTTGCTCTCAATACCGGCTTTATAAAGCTTCTTGAAATAACGCTTATAGGCTGTGATGAACTCGTCTGATTTTTCTCGCGGCAATAAGATGTAATCAGGCGCTACACATATCTGGCCAGCGTTTAGACTCTTGGCAAACAAGATACGTTCAACAGCGTCAGCCACATCAAAGTCAGGGGCAATGATGGTTGGAGATTTGCCGCCTAATTCCAAGGTAACTGGTGTTAAGTTGTTAGCCGCTGCTCTCATAACGTGTTTACCCACAGCGGTTGAGCCTGTGAAAAGGATATGGTCAAACGGCAGTTGGCTAAATTTAGCGGAAACGTCAGCTTCGCCTTCGATAATCGCAACCTGATCTTCACTAAAGCCTTCGGCCAACATCGCTTTTAAAACTCGGTTGGTCGCTGGAGTAAACTCCGACATCTTGAGCATCGCCGTGTTGCCCGCTGCTAACGCTGTGATCAGAGGGCCTAAAGAGAGCATGACTGGGAAGTTCCAAGGCACGATTATACCAACCACACCTACTGGCTGATAATGAACCGTGATCTTTGCTGGCGTTAGCATCAAACCAGCTTTGCGGCGCGATGGCTTCAACCACTTCTTAAGGTTCTTCACGCTGTAATTGATCTGGTGAAGAGAAGGGGTGATATCAGCAATCAAGCTGTCGTGCTTTGCTCGATGGCCATAATCTTCAGATACTGCCTCAATCAATTGCTCTTGATAGCGCATTAACAACGCTTTTAATACTGAGAGGTTTTCTCTTCTCTGCTCAAGCGTAGGATTAACGTTATTGCGGTAGTGATCTTTTTGTCGGTTGAACATTTGATCCATGTCGTTGGTGCTCGACGTGTTTGGTTCAAGGTCTAGATTATGGCTCATAGTATCCCCTAAATTCGAAGGCTGACCGATTGGTTGGTCAGTTAAAATTACAAGAAGATTGAACCGAATACAAGATATGCGCGAGAAAAGTTCAAAAATTGAGCGGTTACAACATTGAAGTGAGCGAGTTCTAGTAGGAAGAATGAAGTGTTTATCGGCATCGAATCGCGGGACACAAGCTGTGTTGGTGATAGCGAGAGTTCAGATTGTGAAGTGCTTATATTTGTCACAACTCTGACTTAACCTCACTCAATTTACTAAAAATCTTTTGGTTTCTGCTCATTTTTTCTCCCTAATTTAATGTGAGAAATTGCTTTATATTTAATGCGCTTCAGCCTGTTTTTTACCCTAAAACCTTGTAATTCCTTACCTGTCACTTTAAGTCGATCTGTCGATAAAAAAACGTAATCGTAACCACAAATATCAATGGTTGGACTCGCTCTTAATAATATCGGTTAATGCAGCCAACAAATCGTTTTTGAACGCTTTTTGTTGGGTTATACCTCGCTATTCCAAAGAGGTATCTTCTGTCGATGGCCCTATAGTGTGAGGTCTCTAGAATTGGAAAATTCGGTTAATTTGGAACGCATCCGTGCTGAGTATAATGTAAAGCACTGGAGCCAAGGTTTTTATGGAATTGATGATAACGGTGAGGTGTATGTTTCACCGAGCGAGACGGATCATCAAGTCCCACTAAGTAAGATCGTAAAACAGTTAGAGCAAAGAAATATTGGTTTACCTGCTCTTGTGCGTTTTCCTCAAATAGTGCATCAACGTGTGCACAATATCTGTAACGCATTTAACCAAGCGATCGACGAATATCAGTACGACAATCGTTACCTACTTGTTTATCCGATTAAAGTTAACCAACAAAAAGAAGTGGTTGATGAGATCTTAGCGAGCCAAGCTCAATTAGAGCAAAAGCAGCTAGGACTAGAGGCGGGCAGCAAACCTGAACTATTAGCGGTACTGGCGTTGGCTCAAAAAGCGAGCTCTGTGATCGTGTGTAACGGTTACAAAGACAGAGAATACATCCGCCTTGCACTGATTGGCGAAAAGCTAGGCCACAAAGTCTTTATCGTTCTAGAGAAGTTGTCTGAGCTTGATCTTGTTCTTTCTGAAGCGAAAGCACTTGGCGTAAAACCTCGTTTGGGTTTGCGTATTCGTCTTGCTTCTCAAGGTGCAGGTAAATGGCAAGCAAGTGGTGGCGAAAAGTCGAAGTTTGGATTGTCTGCATCACAAGTATTGACCGTTATTGAACGCTTGAAAGCCGAAGACCAGCTGGATGTACTTGAACTCGTGCACTTCCACCTAGGTTCACAAATGGCAAACATTCGTGACGTGCGAAATGGCGTGAGTGAAGCGGCTCGTTTCTACTGTGAACTGCGTGATATTGGCGCTCAACTGAAGTTCTTAGATGTTGGTGGTGGCTTGGCAGTCGATTACGACGGCACGCGTAGCCAATCTTCAAACTCAATGAATTACGGCTTGCTTGAGTACGCTCGTAACATCGTGATGACAGTAGGGGATATTTGTAAACTCTACAATCAGCCACAACCTGTGATTATTTCGGAGTCTGGTCGCTCACTGACTGCGCACCATGCTGTGTTGATCACCAACGTGATTGGTACTGAAAGCTACTCACCGGAAGATATGGCTGCGCCAGAAGCAGACGCACCACTGTTGCTAAACAACATGTGGAAGAACTTCTTAGAGCTCGATGCTGGTAATGATGACCGTGCGTTGATTGAGATCTATAACGACACTCAGAGCGATATTGCAGAAGCGCACAACCAATTTGCGACCGGTATGCTGAATCTTCAGCATCGTGCTTGGGCAGAGCAAATGTCTTTGCGTATTAACTACGAGCTTAGCACTCGCATGAGCACAAAGAACCGTTACCACCGTCCAATTTTGGATGAGTTGAGCGAGCGTTTAGCGGACAAATTCTTCGTGAACTTTTCACTATTCCAGTCATTGCCAGATGCTTGGGGTATTGATCAGGTGTTCCCTGTATTGCCACTGAGCGGTTTAGATAATGCGGATGAGCGTCGTGCTGTGGTGTTGGACATCACTTGTGACTCTGACGGTACGATTGACCAGTATGTTGATGGTCAAGGCATTGAAACAACATTGCCAGTGCCAGCGTGGAACCCAGATGAACCATACCTAATGGGCTTCTTCCTAGTAGGCGCGTACCAAGAGATCTTGGGCGATATGCATAACCTATTTGGTGATACGCACAGTGTTGTGGTGAATGTTGATGAAAGCGGAGAAGCGAACATTGACTACATCAACGAAGGCGACACAGTAGAAGACATGATGCGTTACGTTCATATCGATATGGACCTAATTCGTCAGAAGTACAAAGAATTGGTCACCGCGAAAGTACCAGCGCAAGAGCAGCAAAGCGTACTTGAAGAGTTAGAGCAAGGCTTGATGGGTTACACCTATCTTGAGGATTTTTAATGAACGATCTATTTACGAAACCAGATTACTCGTTGTACTCCAATGCGATGACGTTTATGCGTCGTCCATTGGTGCAAAACCCAATCGACAACGATGCTGATGTGGTTGTGTTGGGCGCGCCGTTAGATATGGCGACGTCTGGTCGTCCGGGTGCTCGTATGGGACCTGATGCGATTCGTCGTGCGTCAGTAAACTTGGCGTGGGAAGGTAAAAAATTCCCTTGGGACTTCAATGTATTTGAACACACCTCGGTCATTGATGCTGGCGACCTTGTGTTTGATTGCGGTGATGCAGAAGACCTAACTCAACGTTTAGAAGCAGCTGCTGATGCGATTCTAAACAGTGGTAAAACTCTGTTAGGTTTAGGTGGCGATCACTTCATTACACTGCCTTTGTTAAGAGCATATGGCAAGAAGTACGGTGAGATGGCTCTGATTCACTTCGACGCGCACACTGACACTTACAGTCAGGGCAGTCGTTACGATCACGGTACCATGTTCTACCATGCGCCTAATGAAGGTTTAATCTCGCCTGAGCATTCTGTGCAAATTGGTATTCGTACCGAGTACAAGCAGGAAGGACACGGCTTTAACGTTATTAACGCGATGCAAGCGAACGACATGAGCGTGGACGAGATCATTGCTCAAGTGAAAGGCATTGTCAGTGATAAGCCAGTTTACCTAACGTTTGATATCGACTGTCTGGATCCTGCTTTTGCTCCGGGTACAGGTACTCCGGTTTGCGGCGGTTTGAATTCAGATAAAGTTCTGAAAATTATCCGTGGTTTGCAGGGCATCAACATGGTTGGTATGGACGTTGTAGAAGTTTCTCCAGCGTATGACCAAAGCGAGATTACAGCACTGGCTGGTGCAACTATCGCACTTGAGCTGCTTTATGTTTGGACGGCAAATCGCCTCGCTAAATCATAGTGTTTGATTGTTAAAAGCGTAACGCTACATACTGATTTTAAAGCCCACTAAGTTTCAACTTAGTGGGCTTTTTTGTTTTGCCGAGCAACAAAAATTCTATTCTCGCATCTCAGTAAGTAGTCTTTTCTTGGCTGTGAACTAATAGGCTAAAAGGCTCGTATTCTACGGTCTATCTCATGATTTGTGAGCGAAAAATCATCACATTGATTCTGAGAGGTGTCTCAAAGATGGGACTTGCCTCTGCTTTACTAAGGATGCAGAGCTTACCGCTATTAATGCCCTGTATTCGCTAATGATTTATCAACTTTGTTACGTATATATTTATAAAACGAAGATGTGTATTTATATTGCGCGCTCATTTGCATATTAATCAGCATCCTACTAACTTTTGACTAGGGTTTTTAAGCCTTGAAAGAATACTTGGATTTGCGAAAAGATGTCTCTTCGCACAGACATGGCATTTTTTATGGGGAAGACTAGGCTTAAGGGTAAGTAAACTATAAAAAAACAGGTGAAATACTTCTCTCTTTTCAAGCCGATTGGGCATAACGATGGATTGCCATTGATGAGAGCTAAGTATGCGTTCAATTAAAACCTGAAATTGCTATTACAAATAATTTTCACAGCGCTTCAAATAGTGCTTTGTGACAACGGGGGATGTATGGATATTGAAGTTTCGCGCCAGGTTGCGGTAGTTGAAGCAACGAGTGGAGATGTCGTCGTAGTTAAGCCAGACGGCAGCGCAAGAAAAGTTTCAGTTGGCGATACCATCCGTGAAAATGAGATCGTGATTACGGCCAACAAGTCAGAGCTTGTATTAGGCGTTCAGAATGATTCGATTCCGGTTGCAGAGAATTGCGTCGGTTGTGTTGATGACAACGCTGCATGGGTAGATGCCCCAATAGCTGGTGAGGTTAATTTTGACTTACAGCAATCAGATGCAGAAACCTTTACTGAAGACGACCTTGCTGCAATTCAAGAAGCCATTTTAGGTGGTGCCGATCCGACTCAAATCTTAGAAGCAACGGCTGCTGGTGGTGGACTAGGTTCTGCAAATGCTGGCTTTGTGACGATTGACTATAACTACACTGAAACTCATCCATCGACTTTCTTTGAGACCGCTGGTCTAGCAGAACAAACTGTTGATGAAGACAGAGAAGAATTCAGATCTATCACTCGTTCATCAGGTGGCCAATCAATCAGTGAAACACTGACTGAAGGCTCCATATCTGGCAATACCTATCCCCAATCTGTAACAACGACAGAAACGATTATTGCTGGTAGTTTAGCTCTCGCCCCTAACTCTTTCATTCCAGAAACTTTATCCCTCGCTTCACTACTTAGTGAATTAAACAGCGACATTACTTCAAGTGGTCAGTCCGTTATCTTCACCTATGACGCGACGACTAATTCTATCATTGGTGTTCAAGGCACCGATGAAGTATTACGCATCGACATCGATGTTGTTAGTGTTGGAAACAACGCTGAGCTTTCACTGATCACAACGATTTCTCAACCAATTGATCACGTAACATCTGTTGGTGGTGGCCAGGTTTCCTATACAGGCGATCAAATTAACATCACTTTTGATATTCAAGGTGAAGACACCGCCGGAAACCCATTAGCAACACCAATTAATGCGCAAGTTGCCGTGGTTGATGGGGGCGATCCGTCTGCTGAAAGTGTGAATATCAGTAACGTAGAAACTAGCAGTGCAGCAATTGAAGGAACGTTCTCCAATATTGGTAGTGATAATCTACAGTCAGCTGTTTTTGACTCAAGCGCACTTGCTCAATTTGATGGCGTGCTCAGCGATAATCAGGCGACCGTTGCATCTTTGTCTGCTGATGGAAGTACCATCACACTGTCAATCCAAGGTAGCGGCGACGTTATTTTAACCGTTAGCTTAGATACTGACGGTACCTATCGATTTGAGCAGTTGAGACCAATAGAGCAAGTCGGCACTGATTCGCTTTCTTTCTCTTTGCCAATCACGGTTACCGATTTTGACCAAGATGTCGTAACCAATACCATCAACCTCGCTATTTCTGATGGTGATAAACCAGTCATTACCAATGTCGACAGTATTGATGTTGATGAAGCTGGCATTGTTGGCGGTTCTCAAGAGGGGACGGCAACCGTATCAGGAAGTGGCAGTGTCACCTCAGAAATTTTTGATAGTGACATTATCGATCATCATGAACTTGAACCTGCAGAGTTTAATACCGCTGGCACACTGATATCTAACGGTGAGGTTGTGTTACTCGAGCTGGTTGATGAAACCAATGGTGTGCGAACGTACGAAGGCTATGTTGAAGTCAATGGTTCTCGAATTACGGTCTTTGATGTTAAAATTGATAGCCCTTCATTGGGCAACTATGAGTTTAATCTTTATGAAGAACTTTCTCATCAAGGCGCTGAAGATGCGCTGCTAACTTTTGCATTGCCAATTTATGCTGTTGATGCAGATGGCGACCGTTCTGCACTATCTGGCGGTTCGAGTACACCAGAAGCCGCAGAGATTCTCGTTAATGTCACAGATGATGTTGTTGAGCTAGTTGATAAAGTTGAGTCAGTCACGGAACCAACTTTAGCCGGCGATACCGTTGTTTCGTATAACCTATTCAACTTCGAAGGCGCTGATGGTTCTACAATTCAATCGTTTAACTACGACGGTGTTGATTACTCACTCGATCAAAGCCTGCTCCCCGATGCTACCCAGATTTTCAGTTTTACTGAAGGTGTCGTCACTATCTCATTAAACGGTGACTTCAGTTTTGAAGTCGCTCGTGATATCGACCACTCAAGCAGTGAAACTATCGTCAAACAGTTCTCATTTTTAGCCGAAGATGGTGATGGGGATACTGATAGTTCGACGCTTGAGTTAAGTATTACCGATGGCCAAGATCCGATCATTGATTTGATCCCGCCTGTGACTCTCTCTGAAACCAACCTTAATGACGGCTCTGCTCCCAGCGGAAGTGCAGTTAGCGCAACCGAGACGATTACCTTTACCGCAGGCAGCGACGATGTAGCAAGTTTCCGTATTGAACCAACAGAGTTTAATGTGGGCGGTGCACTTAAATCGAATGGATTTTCGGTTGAGATAAAAGAAGATTCGGCTAATCCGGGTACTTACATTGGCTTTATTACCAACGGTTCGGGCGCTGACATCCCAGTGTTTACGATTGCTTTCTCTACGAGCACATTGGGTGAATACACCTTTACTCTGCTTGAAGCGTTAGACCATGTAGATGGTTTAGATAAGAACGATCTGAGCTTTGATCTGCCTATTTATGCGGTTGATACGGACGGCGACGATTCATTGGTGTCTCAGCTTAATGTGACTATCGGTGATGATGTTCAAATCATGCAAGACGGTACGTTAGATATCACCGAGCCAAATCTTGCTGACGGTACAATCACAACCAACACCATTGATGTAATGCCAAATCAAAGTGCTGATGGCGCGACGATCACTCGGTTCACTTATGACGGTGTCGTAAACACACTGGATCAAAGTATTTCAGGAGAACAGCAGTTCAGCTTCACAGAAGGCGAACTGTTTATCACCCTTGAAGGTGAAGTGCGCTTTGAGCCTAATCGCGATCTAGACCACTCAGTGAGTGAAGATATCGTGAAGTCGATTGTGGTGACTTCAAGCGACTTCGATAACGATCCGGTGACTTCAACCATTACGCTGACGATCACTGATGGTGATAACCCGACGATTGATGTTATTCCAAGTGTTACGCTTTCTGAAATTAACCTGAGCGATGGCTCTGCTCCAAGTGGCAGCGCGGTAAGCTCGACTCAAACTATTACTTTTACCAATCAAAGTGATGATGTGGTTCGTTTCCGTATTGAGTCAACGGAGTTCAATACTAACGATGATCTTAAATCGAACGGTTTAGCTGTTGAGTTACGTGAAGACCCGGCAGGGTCGGGTGACTACATTGGTTTTACGACCAGTGCGACGAACGTAGAAACTCCAGTATTCACATTAAGCTTTAATTCTGGATCATTAGGTGAATACACGTTCACACTCATCGAAGCGTTGGACCACCAAGATGCCCGTGGCAACAACGACCTCAGTTTTGATTTACCTGTTTACGCGGTAGATAGTGATGGCGATGATTCATTGGTGTCTCCGTTAAACGTCACTATCGGTGATGATGTTCAAATCATGCAAGATAGTACGTTAGATATCGTCGAGCCCAATCTTGCAGATGGTACGGTAACAACTAACACCATTGATGTGATGCCAAATCAGAGTGCTGATGGCGCGACGATCACTCAGTTTACTTATGACGGTCAACTACGAACCCTTGATCAGAATGACAATGGTGAACAGCAATTCAGTTTTACTGAAGGCGAACTATTCATCACGCTTCAAGGCGAAGTGCGCTTTGAGCCCAACCGCAATCTCGACCACACGCTGAACGAAGACATTGTGAAATCAATCGTGGTGACATCTAGTGACTCCGATAACGATGTGCTTACCTCAACCGTCACGCTGACCATTACCGATGGTGATATTCCGACCATTGATAATGTGCCAACTGTGAACTTGTCGGAAACCAATCTGAGTGATGGCTCTGCACCAAGCGGTAGCGCGGTTAGCTCAACTCAAACTATTACTTACACCACTCAAAGTGATGATGTGACCAGCTTCCGTATTGAACCGACTGAGTTCAATTTTGGCGGCACTCTCACATCAAACGGATTAGCTGTCGAGCTGAAAGCTGACCCAACCACACCGGGCGGCTACATCGGTTATGTTACTGATGGTTCGAATGTTGAAACCAATGTGTTCACGATTAGTTTCTCGGATACCAATTTAGGTCAATACACCTTCACCTTACTTGAAGCACTAGACCATGTAGATGGCCTCGCAAATAATAATTTGAGTTTCGACTTACCGGTTTACGCGGTCGATAGCGATGGCGATGACTCGTTGGTGTCTCAACTTAACGTGACCATTGGTGATGATGTTCAAATCATGCAAGGTGGTACGTTAGATATCACTGAACCAAATCTTGCAGACGGCACAGTGACAACCAATACCATCGATGTGATGCCAGAACAAAGTGCCGATGGTGCGACGATCACTCAGTTTACGTATGACGGTCAAGTTCGAACACTGGATCAAACGGACACAGGTGAGCAGCAATTTAGCTTCACAGAGGGTGAGTTGTTCATCACTCTTGAAGGTGAAGTACGCTTCGAACCAAATCGCAATCTAGACCACACGGTTAGCGAAGATATCGTCAAGTCGATAGTGGTGACCTCAAGCGATTTAGATAACGATGTGGTGACGTCAACGGTCACTCTGACCATTACTGACGGTGATATCCCAACCATTGATGCGGTGCCAAGTGTCACTTTCTCTGAAACGAATCTTGCAGATGGTTCTTCACCAAGCGGCAGTGCAGTAAGCCAAACAGAGACGATTACCTTCACCAATCAAAGTGATGATGTTGCGAGTTTCCGTATTGAGCCAACCGAGTTCAATGTGGGCGGTGCACTGAAATCGAATGGATTTGCGGTTGAGATAAAAGAAGATTCGGCTAATCCGGGTACTTACATTGGCTTTATTACCAACGGTTCGGGCGCTGAAATCCCAGTGTTTACGATTGCTTTCTCTACAAGTACTTTGGGTGAATACACCTTTACCTTACTTGAAGCGTTAGACCATGCGGATGGTTTAGATAATAACGATCTGAGCTTCGATCTACCTGTTTATGCGGTTGACACAGACGGCGATGATTCATTGGTTTCGCAACTGAATGTGACCATCGGTGATGATGTTCAAATCATGCAAGACGGTACGTTAGATATCACTGAGCCAAATCTGGCTGATGGTACGATCACAAGCAACACTATTGATGTGATGCCAAATCAGAGTGCGGATGGCGCGACGATCACTCAGTTCACTTATGACGGTCAACTACGAACACTTGATCCGAATGACACTGGTGAACAGCTGTTCAGCTTCACTGAAGGTGAGCTTTATATCACCCTTGAAGGGGAAGTGCGCTTTGAACCTAATCGCGATCTAGACCACTCAGTTAGTGAAGATATCGTGAAGTCGATTGTCGTGACTTCAAGCGACTTTGATAACGACCCGGTGACTTCAACCATTACGCTGACCATTACTGATGGTGACAATCCGACTATTGATGCGGTGCCGAGCGTATCACTTAAAGAAGCGGATCTCGCTGATGGCTCATTGCCAAGTGGTAGTGCGGTTAGCCAAACGGAAACCATCTCATTCACGAATCAAAGCGATGATGTTGAGAAATTCCGTTTAGAGCCTAGTGAGTTTAATAGTGATGACTCATTGAAATCCGATGGTCTGCCAATTGATCTGAAAGAAGATCCTGCAGGCTCAGGTAACTATGTTGGTTTTACAACTAGTGCCTCTAATGTAGAAACACAGATTTTCACATTAAGCTTTAGCGCTGCGACTCTGGGGCAATATACTTTTACGCTGTTGGAGAATATCGACCACGAGGATGGTCGTGGCAATAACGACTTCACGTTCGAACTACCAGTTTACGCGGTTGATACCGACGGTGATGACTCGTTAATGTCACCGCTATCGGTAACGATTGCTGATGATGTTCAAGTGATGGTGAGTGGTTCGCTTAGTATCGAAGAGCCTACTGTTGCCGACTTGTCTGCAGGTACGCCAGCGACATCCGTTTTCGATGTATTAACATCCGCAAGTGCCGATGGCGCGAGTGTGACTCAATTTACCTATGACGGCACCGCTTACTCTCTAGACCCGAATGATGCGACCGAGCAAGAGTTTACCTTCACCGAAGGCTCACTGTTTATCACGACTCAAGGGGAAGTCCGCTTTGAGCCAAACCGCGATTTAGACCACTCGGCTGGCGATATCGTTAAGAGCATCGTGGTGACGTCAAGCGATGGCGATGATGACATTCTTACCTCAACAGTAATGCTGACCATTACCGATGGTGATGTTCCGACCATTGATGTCATTCCTCCAATCTCACTATCTGAAACGAACCTAGCCGATGGCTCTGATCCATCTAACTCTGCGGTCAGCGACACCA
>NZ_JBFRNU010000051.1:0-21450 GCF_041471145.1 Vibrio sp. 10N.261.54.A5
GGTGTTGCTAAAGATTTCGCATCTATCGATAACGCTCCAGAAGAGCGTGAGCGCGGTATCACAATCGCAACTTCTCACGTTGAGTACGACACTCCAGCACGTCACTACGCACACGTAGACTGTCCAGGACACGCGGATTATGTTAAAAACATGATCACTGGTGCTGCACAAATGGACGGCGGTATCCTAGTTGTTGCTGCGACTGACGGCCCTATGCCTCAAACTCGTGAGCACATCCTACTTGGTCGTCAAGTTGGTATCCCTTACATCATCGTATTCATGAACAAATGTGACATGGTAGATGACGAAGAGCTACTTGAGCTAGTTGAGATGGAAGTTCGTGAACTTCTTTCTGAATACGACTTCCCAGGTGATGACCTACCAGTTATCCAAGGTTCTGCACTTGGCGCACTAAACGGCGAGAAGCAGTGGGAAGACAAGATCGTTGAGCTTGCAGAAGCACTAGATTCTTACATTCCTGAGCCAGAGCGTGCAGTTGACCAACCGTTCCTACTACCAATTGAAGATGTATTCTCAATTCAAGGTCGTGGTACTGTTGTAACTGGTCGTATCGAGCGCGGTATCCTACGTGTAGGTGACGAAGTAGAAATCGTTGGTATCAAAGAGACTACTCTTACTACTTGTACTGGTGTTGAAATGTTCCGTAAACTGCTTGACGAAGGTCGTGCAGGTGAGAACGTTGGTGCACTTCTACGTGGTACTAAGCGTGATGACGTTGAACGTGGTCAAGTACTTTCTGCGAAAGGTTCTATCAACCCACACACTAAGTTTGAGTCTGAAGTATACGTACTTTCTAAAGACGAAGGCGGCCGTCACACTCCTTTCTTCAAAGGTTACCGTCCACAGTTCTACTTCCGTACAACTGACGTAACAGGCGATATCACTCTACCAGAAGGCGTAGAAATGGTAATGCCAGGTGACAACGTTCAAATGACTGTTGAGCTAATCGCTCCAATCGCAATGGACGAAGGTCTACGTTTCGCAATCCGCGAAGGTGGCCGTACAGTTGGTGCTGGTGTTGTAGCTAAAATCTTTGCATAAGATTTGACGAACCACTAGTAAAAAGGGCATCATTTGATGCCCTTTTTCTGCGCTAAAAAAAGAGTTGGATGTTTTGACATCGATTTTTGCTCTTAGCAAAGAATTAAACGGTCTTTTTGACTAAAATGACTGTTAGATGTGTTGTTTTGCAACGCAAAGGAATGTGCCCTGCAACAGCGGGGTTATTGTCGTCTATATTTAAGACTTATCACAGGTTGGTTTTATGAAAGCAAACGCTGAAACTCCTGATAGCTCAGGTGCAGCAGATACAATGAAGTGGATTGTCGCTTTTGTTCTGTTGGCTGCTGCTGTTGTGGGTAATTACCTGTATGGTGAATTGTCTGTTGTAATTCGCGCTGCAGGTGTAGTTGTGCTGATTGCTGCCGCACTAGGCGTTGCAGCAACAACAACTAAAGGTAAAGCTGCGATCGATTTTGCAAAAGAATCTCGTATGGAGATTCGTAAAGTTGTTTGGCCTACTCGCCAAGAAACTATGCAAACTACATTGATCGTTTTAGCTGTATGTATTGTTATGTCTCTAGTGCTTTGGGGAATTGACGGCATTATGGTCCGTCTAGTTTCTCTAGCAACTGGGGTGTAGAGGGTTCTGATTCATGAGTGAAGCTCCAAAAAAACGTTGGTATGTAGTTCAAGCCTTTTCTGGCTTTGAAGGTCGTGTTGCACAGTCGCTACGCGAGCATATTAAAATGCACAACATGGAAGAACTATTTGGCGATGTGCTAGTACCTACTGAAGAAGTAGTGGAAATGCGTGCAGGCCAACGCCGTAAAAGTGAACGTAAATTCTTCCCTGGCTACGTATTAGTTCAAATGATCATGAATGATGAATCATGGCACTTAGTACGCAGCATTCCGCGTGTTATGGGCTTCATTGGTGGTACCTCTGATCGTCCTGCACCAATCACTGATAAAGAAGCTGATGCTATCTTGAACCGTCTAGAGAAAGCGAGCGAGTCTCCACGTCCTAAGACAATGTTCGAAGCGGGTGAAGTGGTTCGTGTGAACGATGGTCCATTTGCTGACTTCAACGGTACTGTTGAAGAAGTAGATTACGAGAAAAGCCGCATTAAGGTATCTGTATCGATCTTTGGTCGTGCAACACCGGTTGAGCTTGAATTTGGTCAGGTTGAAAAACTGGACTAAAACTCTAAGTTTTGAACAAGCTGTGGATAAATACTTCATAAGTTGTTCAAAATAAAAGAGTATAAAAAATCACCTTTTTAGGGTTGTTAAAGGCGCGAATTATGATTATAATTTCGCGCCTTTTTGCTTCTGTGGAAGTGAAAAAGAGTTAATTGAATTTATGGGGAGCTCGCCTTGCGGCTAGCGCATGTACCCAAAATATTAGGAAATATCATGGCTAAGAAAGTTGAAGCTTATATCAAACTGCAAGTTGCAGCTGGTATGGCAAACCCAAGTCCACCGGTTGGTCCTGCTCTAGGTCAGCACGGCGTGAACATCATGGAATTCTGTAAAGCGTTCAACGCAAAAACAGAATCTGTTGAGAAAGGTCTACCTACTCCAGTAGTTATTACTGTTTACAACGACCGTTCTTTCACGTTCGTAACTAAGACTCCACCTGCTGCTGTTCTTCTTAAGAAAGCTGCTGGCGTTAAGTCTGGTTCAGGTCGTCCAAACACTGAGAAAGTTGGTACTGTTACTGACGCTCAAGTTCAGGAAATCGCAGAAACTAAAGCTGCTGATATGACTGGTGCTGACATCGAAGCAATGAAACGTTCTATTGCTGGTACTGCTCGTTCAATGGGCCTAGTGGTAGAGGGATAAGATCATGGCTAAACTTACTAAGCGTATGCGCGTAATCCGCGACAAAGTTGACTCAACTAAAGAATACGAAATCAACGAAGCTGTTGCTCTTCTAAAAGAACTAGCGACTGCTAAATTCGTTGAGTCTGTAGACGTTGCTGTTAACCTAGGCATCGATGCTCGTAAATCTGACCAAAACGTTCGTGGCGCAACTGTGCTACCTCACGGTACTGGCCGTGACATCCGCGTTGCTGTTTTCACTCAAGGTGCAAACGCAGAAGCTGCTAAAGCTGCTGGCGCAGATATCGTTGGTATGGAAGATCTTGCTGAGCAAGTGAAAAAAGGCGAAATGAACTTCGACGTAGTTGTTGCTTCTCCAGATGCAATGCGTGTTGTTGGTCAACTAGGTACAATCCTAGGTCCACGCGGCCTTATGCCAAACCCTAAAGTTGGTACTGTAACTCCTAACGTTGCTGAAGCGGTTAAGAACGCTAAAGCTGGTCAGGTTCGTTACCGTAACGACAAGAACGGCATCATCCACACTACTATCGGTAAAGCATCTTTCGAAGCTAGCCAGCTTCAAGAGAACCTAGAAGCACTTCTAGTTGCTCTTAAGAAAGCTAAGCCTTCTTCAGCTAAGGGTACTTACCTGAAGAAAGTAAGCATCTCTACTACGATGGGTGCTGGTGTTGCTGTTGATCAAGCTAGTCTTGATACTCAAGCAAACTAATTTGCTTAGGCGCAGATTTAGTGTATACTTCTGCGCCTAATATTTGTGGTTGGGTGGTTTTAAAGCAATTTGAAATCATCTATCCCAAGACCGTAGGCGCTGTCGATTTTCATTAGATTATTGATAGCTTAATAAAACCTACGTAGGCGATGTTGTGGTTTGAAGTGGATTTATTCATTTTTAAATAACATCGTAAACGCTCAATACATTTTGTATTGGGTGCTGTAATCACAACCAGAGGTTAATCCAAATGGCTTTAAATCTTCAAGACAAAAAAGCAATTGTTGCTGAAGTCAACGAAGCTGCCAGTGGTGCACTTTCTGCAGTTGTAGCTGATTCTCGTGGCGTTGAAGTTGGCGCAATGACTTCTCTACGTAAACAAGCTCGCGAAGCGGGTGTTTACATGAAAGTTGTTCGTAACACACTAGCACGCCGTGCGGTTCAGGGTACAGACTACGAGTGTCTAGTAGACACTTTCACTGGTCCAACTCTGATCGCGTTCTCTAACGAGCACCCAGGTGCTGCAGCGCGTCTTTTCAAAGACTTCGCTAAAGAGAACAAAGATTTCGAGATCAAAGCTGCTGCATTTGAAGGCGCAGTTACTGATGCTGAAGTACTAGCGACACTACCAACTTACGACGAAGCTATCGCACGCCTAATGATGTGCATGAAAGAAGCTTCTGCTGGCAAGCTGGTTCGTACTATCGCTGCACTACGTGACCAAAAAGAAGAAGCAGCGGCTTAAGCCTTGCTTTTCACTGGTTGCAAATTAAACTTATTGTTGACTTAAAAGAGAATTGTTATGTCTATTACTAACGAGCAAATCCTAGACGCAGTTGCAGAAATGTCTGTAATGCAAGTTGTTGAGCTTATCGAAGCTATGGAAGAGAAATTCGGCGTTTCAGCTGCAGCTGCAGTTGTAGCTGGTGGCGCAGCTGGCGGCGACGCTGCTGCTGAGCAAACTGAATTCGACGTAATCCTAACTGCTGCTGGCGCTAACAAAGTACAAGTTATCAAAGCTGTACGTGGCGCAACTGGCCTAGGTCTTAAAGAAGCTAAAGGTCTTGTAGACTCAGCTCCTGCAGCGCTTAAAGAAGGCGTTGACAAAGCTGAAGCTGAAGCTCTTAAAGCACAGCTAGAAGAAGCTGGCGCTTCTGTTGAAATCAAGTAATTATTACTTAATTTCATAGCCGCAAGGCTAATGGCTGGTGGTTTATTAACCACCGGCCTTTTTGCGCTGTAGGGCTATGGCGAAATTTCCGCTGTTTAACCGTCATAATCCGAGCAAAAAAACAGTCATTTTTTCGAAATGATTGTTCACTACCACTAAACAGCTGTTTGTCACCACCCCCTCTGAAGAGTGTTTTGGGTGGTTTGGGTCACTTATCAGCGAGCTGAGGAACCCCATGGTTTACTCTTATACCGAGAAAAAGCGCATCCGTAAGGATTTTGGTACTCGTCCACAAGTTTTGGACATTCCATACCTGTTATCGATCCAGCTTGATTCTTTCGACAAATTCATCGAACAGGATCCAGAAGGTCAATACGGTCTTGAAGCTGCTTTCCGTTCTGTATTTCCAATTCAGAGCTACAACGGCAATTCTGAGCTGCAATACGTTAGCTACCGTCTTGGTGAGCCAGTTTTTGACGTTAAAGAATGTCAAATCCGCGGTGTTACTTACTCAAAGCCACTACGCGTAAAACTACGTCTAGTTATCTTTGATCGAGATGCACCAGCAGGTACTGTAAAAGACATTAAAGAACAAGAAGTCTACATGGGCGAAATTCCGCTTATGACAGACAATGGTACTTTCGTAATTAATGGTACCGAGAGGGTTATCGTATCCCAGCTGCACCGAAGCCCAGGCGTGTTCTTCGACAGTGATAAGGGTAAGACCCACTCATCAGGTAAAGTTCTTTATAACGCACGTGTAATTCCTTACCGTGGCTCATGGTTAGACTTTGAGTTCGATCCTAAGGATAACTTATTCGTACGTATCGACCGTCGTCGTAAGCTACCAGCATCGATTATTCTTCGTGCACTTGGTAAATCGACTGAAGAGATCCTTGATCTGTTCTTCGACAAAGTGAACTTCGAAGTGAAAGACCAAACTCTTCTTATGGAGTTGGTTCCTGATCGTCTACGTGGTGAAACTGCGTCATTCGACATCGAAGCAAACGGTAAAACTTACGTTGAGACTGGTCGTCGTGTTACTGCTCGCCATATCCGTCAACTTGAAAAAGATGGCGTTGAGCACATCGAAGTACCAGTAGAGTACATCGTTGGTAAAGTTGCATCTAAAGATTACATCAACGAAGCAACTGGCGAGATCATCGTTGGCGCGAACCAAGAGATTAGCCTAGAAGCTCTTGCTAACCTGTCTCAAGCAGGCCACAAGGCTCTACAAACTCTGTTCACGAATGACCTAGATCACGGTCCATTCATGTCAGACACTCTACGTGCAGATAGCACAGTAGATCGCATCTCTGCATTGGTAGAAATCTACCGCATGATGCGTCCTGGCGAGCCACCAACGAAAGAAGCTGCAGAGTCTCTATTCGAAAGCCTATTCTTCTCTGAAGAACGTTACGACCTATCAACTGTAGGCCGTATGAAGTTCAACAGCTCTATCGAGCGTGAAGAAGAAGAAGAGCGCGGTACTCTGGATGAATCAGACATCATCGAAGTGATGAAGAAACTGATTGGTATCCGTAACGGTATTGGTGAAGTGGACGATATCGACCACCTTGGCAACCGTCGTATCCGTTCTGTAGGTGAAATGGCAGAAAACCAATTCCGTGTTGGTCTAGTTCGTGTAGAACGTGCCGTTAAAGAGCGCCTAAGCCTTGGTGACCTTGATGCAATCATGCCTCAAGATCTTATCAACGCTAAGCCGATCTCTGCTGCAGTTAAAGAATTCTTTGGCTCTTCACAGCTTTCACAGTTCATGGACCAAAACAACCCATTGTCAGAAGTTACGCACAAACGTCGTATCTCTGCTTTAGGTCCTGGTGGTCTTACTCGTGAGCGCGCAGGCTTCGAAGTACGTGACGTTCACGTAACTCACTACGGTCGTCTATGTCCGATCGAAACGCCTGAAGGTCCAAACATCGGTCTAATTAACTCACTATCTGCGTTTGCACGTTGTAACGATTACGGTTTCCTAGAAACTCCGTACCGTCGTGTAGTAGATGGTGTAGTAACAGAAGAAGTTGATTACCTGTCTGCAATCCAGGAAGGTCAATTCGTAATCGCGCAAGCAAACACCATTCTTACTGAAGAAGGTACGTTTGCAGATGAGCTAATCACAGCTCGTCAAAAAGGTGAATCTGGTCTTCACCCACGCGATCACGTTGACTACATGGACGTTGCGACAAACCAAGTAGTATCTATCGCTGCTTCGCTTATCCCGTTCCTAGAACACGATGATGCGAACCGTGCATTGATGGGTGCCAACATGCAACGTCAAGCTGTACCAACACTTAAGGCTGATAAGCCTCTAGTAGGTACTGGTATCGAACGTAACATCGCAGTTGACTCTGGTGTTACAGCGGTTGCTAAACGTGGTGGTCAAGTTCAGTCTGTAGACGCTTCTCGTATCGTAGTTAAGGTTAACGAAGATGAATTGGTACCTGGCGAAGCTGGTATCGATATCTACAACCTAACTAAGTACACGCGTTCGAACCAAAACACATGTATTAACCAACGTCCAACTGTACTTCCTGGTGAACCAGTTGCACGTGGCGATGTTCTTGCTGATGGTCCTTCAACAGACCTTGGTGAACTAGCTCTTGGCCAAAACATGCGTATCGCATTCATGCCTTGGAACGGTTACAACTTCGAAGACTCGATCTTAGTATCTGAGCGCGTAGTTCAAGAAGACCGTTTCACGACAATCCACATCCAAGAACTATCTTGTGTGGCTCGTGATACTAAGCTGGGTTCTGAAGAGATCACAGCTGATATTCCAAACGTAGGTGAGTCTGCTCTGTCTAAACTAGACGAGTCAGGTATCGTTTACATTGGTGCTGAAGTTAAGGGTGGCGACATCCTAGTTGGTAAAGTAACCCCTAAAGGTGAAACTCAACTGACTCCTGAAGAGAAGCTACTACGTGCTATCTTCGGTGAGAAAGCATCTGATGTTAAAGATACTTCTCTACGTGTACCAAACTCTGTTTCGGGTACTATCATCGATGTACAAGTCTTCACTCGCGATGGCGTAGAGAAAGACAAGCGTGCACTTGAAATCGAACAGATGCAGCTTAAAGAAGCTAAGAAAGACCTAACTGAAGAGTTCCAAATTCTTGAGGGTGGCCTTCTTAACCGTGTTAAAGCTGTACTTCTGTCTGGTGGTTACTCTGAAGCTAAGCTTGATACTATCGGTCGTAAGCAATGGCTAGAGCAAGTTCTAGAAGACGATGCGCTACAAACACAGCTTGAGCAACTTGCTGAGCAGTGGGATGAGCTAAAAGCAGACTTCGATAAGAAGTTTGAAACTAAGCGTCGTAAAATCACTCAAGGTGATGATCTAGCGCCTGGCGTTCTTAAGATTGTTAAAGTTTACCTAGCGGTTAAACGTCGTATCCAGCCTGGTGATAAGATGGCCGGTCGTCACGGTAACAAAGGTGTAATCTCTAAGATTAACCCTGTTGAAGACATGCCATACGATGAGAAAGGTCAGCCTGTAGACATCGTACTTAACCCGCTGGGTGTACCATCGCGTATGAACATCGGTCAGATCCTAGAAGTTCACTTAGGTTTGGCTGCGAAAGGTATCGGTGACAAGATCAACCAAATGGTTAAGGAACAACAAGAACTGCATAAGTTCCGTGAGTTCCTACAGAAGGTTTACGATCTTGGTGATACTCGTCAGAAAGTTGATATTGCTGAACTGTCTGATGATCAAGTTCGTACACTGATCAAGAACCTACGTGGCGGTCTACCGATTGCTACTCCTGTGTTCGACGGTGCTTCTGAGTCTCTAATCAAAGAACTACTTAAACTGGGTGATCTGCCAGAATCTGGTCAGCTTAAACTGTTTGATGGTCGTACTGGTGATTCGTTTGAGCGTCCTGTAACTGTTGGTTACATGTACATGCTGAAACTGAACCACTTGGTTGATGACAAGATGCATGCTCGTTCAACTGGTTCTTACAGCCTAGTAACTCAGCAACCACTTGGTGGTAAAGCTCAGTTCGGTGGTCAGCGTTTCGGTGAGATGGAAGTATGGGCACTAGAAGCATACGGTGCTGCATATACTCTACAAGAAATGCTAACAGTTAAGTCAGATGACGTTAACGGCCGTACTAAGATGTATAAGAACATCGTAGACGGTAACCATAGCATGGAACCTGGTATGCCTGAGTCGTTCAACGTACTGTTGAAAGAGATTCGCTCGCTAGGTATCAACATCGAGCTAGAAGACGAAGAGTAATCCCTCCTTCTTTTTAAAAGAAGATAGGATTATTTGGTAAAAGGGAGCTTGCTACAGCAGTGAGCTCCTTTAACTCCTTACAGGAGCTGAATGTGAAAGACTTATTAAACTTTCTAAAAGCACAGCATAAGACCGAAGAATTTGATGCAATCAAAATCGGTCTATCTTCACCAGACATGATCCGTTCATGGTCTTTTGGTGAAGTTAAAAAGCCGGAAACAATTAACTATCGTACGTTCAAACCTGAACGTGATGGTCTGTTCTGTGCACGTATTTTTGGTCCAGTTAAAGACTACGAATGTCTTTGTGGCAAATACAAGCGCCTGAAGCACCGTGGTGTTATCTGTGAGAAGTGTGGCGTTGAAGTTACACAAACTAAAGTTCGTCGTGACCGCATGGGCCACATCGAGCTAGCTTCACCAGTTGCTCACATCTGGTTCCTAAAATCACTGCCGTCTCGTATCGGTCTACTAATGGATATCCCTCTACGTGATATCGAACGTGTTCTTTACTTCGAGATGTACGTAGTAACTGAACCAGGTATGACTGATCTAGAAAAATCTCAGATGCTTACTGAAGAAGAGTATCTGGATCGTCTAGAAGAGTGGGGTGACGAATTTACTGCTAAGATGGGTGCTGAAGCGATCAAAGATCTGCTTGCAACAATGGACCTTCATCAAGAAGTGGAAGAAATGCGCGAAGAGTTAGAAACGACTAACTCAGAAACTAAGCGTAAAAAAGTTACTAAGCGCCTGAAGCTAGTTGAAGCGTTCATTGCATCGGGTAACGATCCGCAATGGATGATTCTGACTGTACTTCCGGTTCTGCCGCCAGATCTACGTCCTCTAGTACCACTAGATGGCGGTCGTTTTGCGACTTCAGATCTGAACGACCTTTACCGTCGTGTGATCAACCGTAACAACCGTTTGAAGCGCCTTCTAGAGCTAGCTGCTCCGGACATCATCGTACGTAACGAAAAGCGTATGCTGCAAGAGTCTGTTGATGCACTTCTAGATAACGGTCGTCGTGGTCGTGCTATCACTGGTTCTAACAAGCGTCCTCTGAAATCTCTTGCTGATATGATCAAGGGTAAACAAGGTCGTTTCCGTCAGAACCTTCTAGGTAAACGTGTAGACTACTCTGGCCGTTCTGTAATCACAGTAGGTCCATACCTTCGTCTACATCAGTGTGGTCTTCCTAAGAAGATGGCACTTGAGCTATTTAAGCCGTTCATCTACAGCAAGCTAGAAACTCGTGGCATGGCTACGACAATCAAAGCTGCTAAGAAGATGGTAGAGCGCGAAGAAGCTATCGTTTGGGATATCCTGGACGAAGTAATCCGCGAACACCCAGTACTGCTTAACCGTGCACCTACACTTCACCGTCTAGGTATCCAAGCGTTTGAACCAGTACTAATCGAAGGTAAAGCGATTCAGCTTCACCCACTAGTGTGTGCGGCATACAACGCCGACTTCGATGGTGACCAAATGGCGGTACACGTGCCTCTAACTCTAGAAGCACAGCTTGAAGCACGTACACTGATGATGTCGACGAATAACATTCTGTCGCCAGCGTCAGGTGATCCGATCATCGTACCTTCTCAGGACGTTGTATTGGGTCTTTACTACATGACACGTGACAAGATCAACGTGAAAGGCGAAGGTATGTACCTTGCTGGCCCTGCTGAGGCTGAAAAGGCATACCGTACTAAGACTGCTGAGCTACACGCTCGCGTTAAAGTACGTATCACCGAAACTGTAGTAGACGAAGATGGTAACAGCACTACTGAAACGAAGATGGTTGATACAACTGTCGGCCGTGCAATGCTATGGCAAATCGTTCCAGCTGGCCTACCGTACAGCATCGTTAACCAAAAGTTAGGTAAGAAGCAGATCTCTACTCTTCTTAACGAGTGTTACCGTAAGCTTGGTCTAAAAGATACAGTAGTATTTGCTGACCAAATCATGTACGCAGGTTTTGCATACGCTGCACTTTCTGGTGTTTCTGTAGGTATCGACGATATGGTTGTACCTCAAGCGAAATACGATGAAATTGAATCTGCTGAAGAAGAAGTTCGCGAAATCCAAGAGCAATTCCAATCTGGTCTTGTTACTGCGGGTGAGCGTTACAACAAAGTTATCGATATCTGGGCATCTACGAATGACCGCGTTGCGAAAGCAATGATGGATAACCTATCTTCTGAAACAGTTATCAACCGTGACGGCGAAGAAGAACAGCAAGAATCGTTCAACAGCATCTACATGATGGCCGACTCGGGCGCACGTGGTTCTGCAGCTCAGATTCGTCAGCTAGCAGGTATGCGTGGTCTGATGGCGCGTCCAGATGGTTCAATCATCGAAACGCCGATCACAGCGAACTTTAAAGAAGGTCTAAACGTCCTTCAGTACTTTATCTCAACGCACGGTGCTCGTAAGGGTCTTGCGGATACAGCACTGAAAACAGCAAACTCGGGTTACCTAACTCGTCGTCTAGTAGACGTTGCTCAAGACGTTGTAGTACACGAACATGACTGTGGCACGCATGAAGGTATCGACATGATGCCTCACATCGAAGGTGGTGACGTTAAAGTTGCACTTTCTGAGCTTGCTCTAGGTCGTGTAGTAGCTGAAGACGTTCTTAAGCCTGGTACTGAAGATGTACTGATTCCACGTAATACTCTGATTGATGAGAAGTGGTGTCAAATCATGGAAGACAACTCAGTAGATAGCATGAAAGTGCGCTCTGTTGTTACCTGTGATGCAGACTTCGGTTGTTGTGCACAGTGTTACGGTCGTGACCTAGCACGTGGTCACCTAGTGAACCAAGGTGAAGCAGTTGGTGTTATCGCTGCACAATCTATCGGTGAACCGGGTACACAGCTAACGATGCGTACGTTCCACATCGGTGGTGCGGCATCTACTGCAGCAGCAGAGAACAGCATCCAAGCTAAGACAACTGGTACTGTGAAACTTCACAATGCTAAGTTCGTAGTTAACAAAGATAAGAAACTGGTTATCACTTCTCGTGCATCTGAGATGACGATTATTGATGAATTCGGCCGTACTAAAGAGAAGCACAAACTTCCTTACGGTTCGATGCTAACCAAAGGCGACAACGCAGCAGTTACTGCTGGTGAAGTTGTAGCTAACTGGGAAGCGCATACCATGCCAATCATCACTGAAGTGGCAGGTCGTATCCAATTCGTAGATATGATCGATGGTATTACAGTTTCTCGTCAAACTGACGATCTAACGGGTCTTTCTTCAAGTGAAGTTACAGACGCAGCAGCTCGCCCAGCAGCAGGTAAAGATATGCGTCCAGCTATCAAACTTGTTGATGAGCAAGGTAACGACGTAATGATCCCTGGTACTGATATGCCAGCTCACTACTTCCTACCTGGCAAAGCGATTGTAAACATCGAAGATGGCGCTGAAGTTGGCATCGGTGACACACTATCTCGTATCCCTCAAAAATCGAGCGGAAACAAAGATATCACCGGTGGTCTACCACGCGTAGCTGACCTATTCGAAGCTCGTAAGCCTAAAGAGCCTGCGATCCTTGCTGAGCACACAGGTACTGTGTCTTTCGGTAAAGAAACGAAAGGTAAGCGTCGTCTAGTAATCACTCGTGAAGGCGGTGACGCTTACGAAGAGATGATTCCTAAGCATCGTCAATTGAACGTGTTCGAAGGTGAGAAGATTGAACGTGGTGATGTAATCGCCGACGGTCCTGAAACTCCACACGATATCCTGCGTCTACGTGGTATCCACGCAGTAACTCAGTACATCGCGAACGAAGTTCAAGAAGTTTACCGCTTACAAGGCGTAAAGATTAACGATAAGCACATCGAGACTATCGTTCGTCAAATGCTACGTAAGTGTACAATCACTCATTCTGGTGACTCTCCGTTCCTACCTGGCGAACAAGTTGAGTACCACAATGTTAAGATTGCTAACCGTAAGCTAGAAGCTGAAGGTAAAGAACTAGTACGTTTCGAACGTGATCTACTAGGTATTACTAAAGCATCTCTTGCAACTGAGTCATTCATCTCAGCTGCATCGTTCCAAGAAACGACTCGCGTACTAACAGAAGCTGCGGTTTCTGGTAAGCGTGATGACCTTCGCGGTCTGAAAGAGAACGTAATTGTTGGTCGTCTGATCCCAGCTGGTACTGGTTTCGCATACCACCAAGAGCGTCAAAAACAACGTGAAGAAGAGCAAGAAGGTCCTTCAGCTGAACAAGCTACTGACAATCTAGCAGCACTTCTAAACGCTGGTTTCTCTTCAGAAGAGTAAGCTCTACGAGTAGTCTCTAAGAGATAAGAAAAAGGCACCTTCGGGTGCCTTTTTTGTATCTGGCGTATTGGTATTTAGCTATGACTTATAAAGTGATAGGTGTGCTTATCTAGCTGGTGAGGTTGGATTTATGTCCTGAAGAGTGCTCTTTGAGGCCAGTAAGATAAAGGGTAGAGATGACTAGGCTGATTAGGGCTGTAACCATATGCTTATGGCTAAAGGTCAGGGCGAGCGAGTAAGCTCTGTCTGAAAGGTTCTGGGTAGTTTGGATAACCTTACAGACAAAACAAAAAGCTTGCACAGAGGCAAGCTTATTAAGGATTCGGCTAACTAAGCGCCTGGTGGAATCGCTAAACTGTCTGCAATAAGCTGGATAAGATTATCTTCTACTTCAAAACGTAGTTCGAGTAGTTCACCTACTTTGGACATATCTCCTTCGAAGTTAGGCAACTCATCGTCTGCATTTACTTTAACGTACTTATCATTGAATTCTAGAAGCGGCTCGGTTGTAAGTACGATCTTCGCGTAAGTTGTATCAATCTCGTCATTGGTTTTAAAGCCTGTTGCTTGCCATTTTTTCATGACCATATCGTAGATCTTAAAATGACCCTCTGAGATATAATCGACAACATGATCACAGAATGAGCTTATTTCTTTAGGGGAAGGGAGTTCAACAACGTTTGATTGCCCGTTGCTAGCTGGCTGCAAGGCACCTAGCTTACAATACTCAACGATTAGAGACTGTCGAGTTTCGAGCCAATGATCGATGACCTCATTAGAGCCACCCCATTGTTCTTGTATTTGTTTGAATTTATTTAGCATGACCATGTCCTCATGATCTGATCACAACCTTGTGATCAAGTAATTGCCTAAGCAGGGTCCGTTTTATTGGTAGCTACTAAAAGTAATAGCTTGAAATATTCTCTGCTACAACTCTAGTATGAAATTAGATTGCCAGTAAAATGAACGAACTGCAAGCAATGAGGCATAGGGATGTTAAAAAAAAGTGATAACAAAATGACAGAGCAAGCTTATTGGTGCGTCGTTTCTGGTAGTGATATTTGGGTTAATAATGATCAGTTTCCGTTTGGCTCTGCTGAAGAGCTTGGGCTGAGTGTGGAGCATGCAATCTGTATTGGTCAGCATCAAGGTCGCAAGGTGTATTGGCTCAACGATTGTGATGTGGAGAATGAGCTGAGCATGGTCAGCCTAAGAGAGTTACTGCACTGGCCTGAAGTGAGTTTCTTGACTGCAAGCAAAGCCATCCAATATGGGCATATGACTCAAAGTATGCGTTTTTGCCCTCAGTGTGGTGGTCGAAATCATCTCAACCATAACCAGGTGGCGATGCAGTGTGGAGATTGCCGCACACTTCATTATCCTCGTATCTTCCCGTGCATCATTGTCGCTGTACGAAACGACAACAAGATATTGCTTGCGCAGCACCCAAGACATAAGACAGGTATGTATACCGTGATAGCGGGCTTCCTAGAGGTCGGAGAGACCTTAGAGCAGTGTGTGGCAAGAGAAGTCAAAGAAGAAACGGGTATCGATGTCGATAATATTCGTTATTTTGGCAGCCAGCCATGGGCGTTTCCATCGAGTATGATGATGGGCTTTCTCGCAGATTATGCTGGTGGTACGCTCAAGCCTGACTACAGCGAGCTATCGGATGCTCAATGGTTTGACGTAACAAGCCTGCCTGATGTTGCTCCTGTTGGAACCATTGCGAGACAGTTGATTGAGAAAACCGTTGATGACGTGATGAAAGATGGTGTGACTGAGCAGATACTAGAGCACTAATTTGCCTGTGATAGTATTTGGCCTATGGGTGATCAAAAGCTAAAAAAAACCCTCCACAAGTGGAGGGGGTAAGTAAGATGTCGTTATGAGATGCTGAGTAGTGACTACTCAGATGTTATAATTGTAATTTTCGCTAGCGAACAAATTTTTAACATGCTCCCGTAATTGGGTGCAAATTAAGCATTGATTTAAAAGTTAATAACTTGATCTAGGTTGCAAAGCACACAGCTTTTACCCTTCAATCAGTGTTAGAATACTTGCCATCAAAACTAGACAAGATTGAATTGGAATTTAACGGAATGACCGAATTAAAAAACGATCGCTATTTACGCGCACTTTTAAAACAGCCTGTTGATTACACACCGGTATGGATGATGCGCCAAGCTGGCCGCTATCTTCCTGAATACAAAGCAACGCGCGCTGAAGCGGGCGATTTCATGTCTTTGTGCAAAAACGCGGAACTGGCATCAGAAGTAACACTTCAACCTTTACGTCGTTTCCCGCTTGATGCGGCAATCTTGTTCTCAGACATCCTAACTATCCCTGATGCAATGGGCTTAGGTTTGTACTTTGAAACAGGTGAAGGTCCTAAGTTTGAGCGTCCTATCACGTGTAAAGCTGACGTAGAGAAGATTGGCCTACCTGATCCAGAAGGCGAGCTTCAATACGTAATGAATGCCGTTCGTCAGATCCGTAAAGACCTGAAAGGCGAAGTGCCACTGATTGGTTTCTCTGGTAGCCCATGGACTCTAGCGACATACATGGTTGAAGGTGGAAGCTCTAAAGCATTCACTAAGATCAAGAAGATGATGTACGCAGAACCACAAACGCTGCACCTGCTTCTAGACAAGCTGGCTGACAGTGTTATCGAATACTTGAACGCGCAAATTAAAGCGGGTGCTCAATCGGTAATGGTATTTGATACATGGGGTGGTGTACTGACTCCTCGTGACTACAACCTATTCTCACTGCAATACATGCACAAAATCGTTGATGGCCTAATCCGTGAAAACGAAGGTCGTCGAGTACCGGTTACTCTGTTCACTAAGAACGGTGGCATGTGGCTTGAGTCTATCGCAGCAACAGGTTGTGACGCGGTTGGTCTAGACTGGACAATCAACATCGCAGATGCAAAAGCTCGCATCGGCGACAAAGTTGCTCTGCAAGGTAACATGGATCCTTCAATGCTTTACGCTCAGCCTGAACGTATTCGCGAAGAAGTGGGCAGCATCCTTGAAGGCTTCGGCGACGGTGGTACAGGTCATGTATTTAACCTAGGCCACGGTATCCACTTAGATGTACCGCCAGAGAACGCTGGTGTATTCGTTGACGCTGTTCACGAATTGTCTAAGCCTTACCACAAGTAATTCTGAGTAAGATTATTGAAAGCGCTGTTGGGAAACCAACAGCGCTTTTTTATTGCCTGAAATTGGCATTTGATGGCGGTTTAATCTTGTTGTGTGCAGTTAATTAGGTATTTGGATCATGGTAGGCCAAATGCTCAGAGATGTGTTTCCTGATATAAGGAGTGACTTCACTTTCAAACCAAGGGTTCTTCTTGAGCCAGATATTATTGCGTGGCGAAGGGTGGGGTAATGGCAAAAACTCAGGCGCCCACCTTTGCCAATCACGCACGGTTTCGGTCAATGTGCTGGTGGTCTTGTTTGTTAGGTAATGGTTTTGTGCGTACTGGCCAATCAGCAGTGTCATTTGAATATTGGGTAGAGATTGCAGCACTTTGTTATGCCAAAGCTCCGCGCACTCTTTGCGTGGTGGAAGATCACCACTTTTCCCTTTCCCCGGATAACAAAACCCCATAGGCACAATCGCGACTTTTTGCTCGTCGTAAAAAGTATCGCTATCTATCCCTAACCATCCTCTTAATCGTTCGCCACTCGCGTCATTCCAAGGGATCGACGACTCATGCACCTTGATACCCGGCGCTTGACCTATGATCAGCAAGCGCGCGTTTGGATGCGCTTGAATCACCGGGTTAGCACCGTGTGATAGGTGAGGCTCACAAGCTCGGCATTGTCGAATCTCTTTAAGTAACGAAGAGGACATCAGTAACCTTTATCAAAATCGATGACATGATTAAGTGTAAAGCCATCTCGCCACTGTTTGTAATTCTCTGCGAAGATCTCGACTACTTGTCTTGGCTCACTGAGTGCAGCGATGTGTGGAGTGATGGTGACTTGCGGTAGTTTCCAGAAAGGATGTTCCTGAGAGAGGGGTTCACTTTCAAACACATCTAAAAATGCGTGTTCTACCCATCTGTTTTTTATGGCGAGCAACAAGGCTTTATTGTCGATGCTTTCCCCTCGACCGACATTAAACAGCAACACATTAGAGCAGTAACCTAACGTGGTTTGGTTCAACAGCTGATAGGTTTCAGCGGTTGATGGCAAGGTGTTGACCACAATATCGGCCTGCTTAAGGGCAGCCTCTATCTCATTGATGTGGAAAGTCTCTTTAAAGGTTTCTTGTTTGGATGGGATGCCGGTACGGTTGACACCTATGGTATGAATACCAAAAGCCGCCGCGGTTTTTGCCAAATGACTGCCGATTGAACCTGTTCCTAAAATCACCATAGTTTTGTCAGTTAGGCTAGTACAAAGCTGTGGCTGCCAGTTTCGTTGTTGTTGATGCTGGTGGTAATGAGGGAAGTGTCTACAGTGACTGATTGTGTAACCCAATACGTATTCTGCGATAGCCGGACCAAAGATGCCTTTGACGTTGGTTAGCGTATAGTCCTGACGCAGATCTGGCTGAGTGAGTTTATTGATTCCGGCATAGGTACTCTGTACCCAGTCTAGCTCTTTAAACTCGCCGAGGCGCTCTGCGATTAGAGGTGGTGACGCCAAGACAATCTGTGCTGATTTGGGGTTTTGAGTGATTTCTAGGTCGGGTAAATCCTGGTTTAGAATCAGTTGCGTATAGGTATCGTCATGCTCAGTAAGAATATAGAGCTTATTCGTAAAATTGTTCATCGGCTTACCTTTTCCCCCCAGGGTTTATCAAGTACACTTTCGCTGTCTTTTTCTGCAATTATTGAGTGACTATGCTTCAGAATCCACTGCAGGTTCGTCTTGAAAAGTTAGAACCTTGGCAACAAATTACCTTTATGGCGTGTCTATGTGAGCGTATGTACCCTAACTATGCCATTTTTTGTGAGAATACAGAATTTGCGGAAGCTCGAATCTATCGTGATGTTTTGGATAGCATTTGGGAAATCCTGACGGTTAAAACAGCAAAGGTGAACTTTGAGCGTCAACTTGAGAAGGTTGAAGAGCTATTCCCTAGCGGTGATGATTTTGATTTTTATGGTGTTTACCCAGCAATGGACGCATGCCAAGGCCTAGCAACGCTAATTCATGGTCTGCTTGACCGTGAACATATGTTGGAAGCGGTAATTAAAGTGAGTCAACAATCGGTGAAGACGGTTGCTGAGCTTGAGTTTGCTCAAGGCGCTGAAGAAGTGACGAACGAAAACCAGAAAGAAAACGAAGCGGTGTGTGAAGAGTGGGACGTTCAGTGGGCCATTTTCCGACCTCTACGTGAAACGACTGAGCGTGACTTAGAGCTGATCAAAGACCTACGCCACGAACTGCGTGAAGACCCAGTCAGTAACATTGGTGTTGCGCTATAATTCGCAATTGCACCAAGGTACGAATAAAAACAAAGGCTCCCTAGGGAGCCTTTGTTGTATCTGACGGTATCAAATTTAGATTAAGCGTCTTTTTTGTCTTCGTTCTACACTTTGTCTTTTGATGCCTTATCTTTTGATGCGTCGTCGTCATTCGTTGATTTTGCATCTGAAGAGTCGTTGTCTGCTGGAGTTTCTTCCTCGTCCTCGTCATCGCGGTTTTCGATAACACCGTGTGTCTCTTTCCACTTCTCCCAGCGTTGGAACGCCAGTTCTTGCATGTCAGTCGTCTTATCCGCTTCGTCGACAATCTCTTCGCCCACTAGGTGCTCAAAGATGTCTTCTAGGGTGATGATGCCCTGAATAGTGCCGTATTCGTCCACAACTAAAGACAGTTGCAGGCGGTTTGCCATCATCTGGTCAAAGGCCTTAGCCAAGCCCATGTTGTTCAGCAACACGTGGATAGGGCGCATTACTTCACCCAAAGCTTTCTCACCACAACCGGCTTGCTGCAATCTAAACAGCTCTAAGCGGTGAACAAAACCGATGATGTTGTCACTCTGCTCGCTGTAAACCAGCGGACGTGAGAATGGCGTGTCTTTATGTTGTTCTAGGAACGTATTCACACTCATTTCCGCATCAACACGGAATACCACTGGGCGCGGCGTCATTACCTGAGTCACGGGTACATCTTGAATACCCAGTAGGTTGCTCAGGATTTTTGACTCGCCTTCTGCAAATTCACCGCTCTCTTTTGCCAAAATCGCCATTGCAGATAACTCATCACGCATTTTTGGTGCTTGGTGGCCACGAGCAAGACGTTTGGTGATCTGTTCTGAGAACCATACAAACGGTGTTAGGAAGAACACCATCCAACGAAGCACGCTTGCCGAAGCAGGAGCAAGTTGACGCCAGTAGGTTGCACCAATGGTTTTTGGAACAATCTCAGATAATACCAAGATACCTAGCGTTAGCACGGCAGAGAAGACACCTAACCATTGGCTACCAAAAACGACAGCCGCTTGTGCACCTGCTGTCGCAGCACCGATAGTATGGGCGATGGTGTTGAGCGTTAAAATTGACGCAAGCGGGCGGTCAATATCTGTTTTCAGTTTGTCTAAAGACTCTGCTGCAGGGTGCCCATTTTGTTTTAGTTGAGCAATGTAGCTCGGACTAATACTCAAAAGTACAGCTTCCAAAACAGAACAAATGAAAGAAACTCCAATAGCAATGGAGACGTAAATAGATAGCAGCAGCATGTTTGCCCTTAAATTAAATTGTACGCTTTAGCAGCGATTCAGCGTGGATTATAGTGAAAAAGTAGTGGCTAGGTCATCATTAATTTTGCTCTCAGCCCCTTTTAAACAAGGGCTTGCTTAATAAAATCAGTAACAAATTGTGAGTTATTACTCATATTATGGCTAAAACTACGGCATTAGAGCTAAAGATCGACGACAAACCTTTGCCAGATGGGGCATTTATGTTTTAGAGTGAATTGAATTCAAAAATACAAAGAAGGGAAACCTAAAATGAACAAGACTCAATTAATCGACTTTATTGCTGAAAAAGCGGACCTTTCTAAAGCACAAGCTAAAGCTGCTCTAGAAGCGACTCTTGGCGGTGTTACAGATGCTCTTAAAGATGGCGATCAAGTTCAGCTAATTGGTTTTGGTACTTTTAAAGTAAACCACCGTGCAGCTCGCACTGGTCGTAACCCAAAAACTGGTGATGAGATCCAAATCGCTGCTGCAAATGTTCCAGCATTTGTTGCAGGTAAAGCGCTGAAAGATTCAGTGAAATAATCTAAACTGTACCGAGGTAGTCGTATTCCACCTCGGTACAGGTTTTTATGAAAAAAGCATTTCTTCTCGTTTCACTATTATCTACATTTCTTATTGGCTGTTCTTCAACAAGCCCTCGCAAAAACCTAGAGCAATTTGAAACTCACACTGGCGGCCAAGTCATGGGCGACGCGACGAGTTTCTACTGGGTTACAAACAAGCTAACACAACCTCATACTTCAGCTGACTACGTCACTGTCGGCGATTACGGCTGGTACCAAACTGATTATGCTTGGTCAGAAGGCGTGCTTCGTGAATTCATTCGTGAAGGCGAGCAGCGTAACTCTTCTAATGAGCTGGTTCCCTATCGAGTCCATGTGCGTTTCAATAAGTCAGGCGAAGCTGTGTATCAACAGTATCGTATTGATAGCAAAATCTTACCTATCCAAGCCAAGCAGCTTGAAAACTATCAGAAAGAAGCGACGTCGGTTCTAGAGACCACAACGAAGCAGCATGATGAAGGGCTTAGGCTGATTCAGGGTTACTGGAATGGCAGCTCTTTTAAAACGTGCGCTGGTGGTGAGTTTGATCGCATTGAATTTAACCAGACCTTGCCAGGCTTCGTGATTGACCGATTGGCGTCTGTGGAAAGCTATGCGGCGTTTCTTGGCAGTGATTCACTGGGTAAGATGAGCGTGGAAGAGTTACTGATGCTGGCTGAAGACAGCCATGATTGTGTCGTTAGGCCATCATTGTTGAAAGAATAGCGAGTAATCAAAGGATTGAGAGTATTTGGCCTACTGTAGGCCAAGTGCCTATTTGTCTGTACAAATACAGATTCTTGTGTAAATGAGATAATAAAAGGCGCCTATTGAGGCGCCTTTTTCTGTTATTCTGTCCCGTCCTGAAATGTG
>NZ_JBFRNU010000052.1:0-38845 GCF_041471145.1 Vibrio sp. 10N.261.54.A5
AGATACGAGATACGAGATAAATGGGGAGTTTAAAAAGGTTGTTGGGATAAAACAAAGGGAAGAAAAAAAATATCGTGGCATAGCCGGGGGGACTATACCACGGGTGCCAACGACACCTTCGCTTGCTGCCGGAGTGATATAGCAAAGCCATATCACCTCTGGAATAAAATTAAAGAGAAGTAGTTTCTCTTCGATGGAGTAACTATACGTCCAGCTACTTATTTTACTTATAAAATTAACGACAGATACCTATGAGAAAACCGACATTGTCTCAAGTGATTGATAATTAATGATTTGTTTTTGTTTGGGAGGGTTTGTACTAGTGAGGTAGTTCTCGCTAGTTGTTGAAAGTAACGTTTTTGACGTAAACGTTTTTAACGAAACTTACGAGTATGTATTTTCGAAAACATTGATTTCACACAATAGAATTGTGGGCATGTATGTGTATCATGGCGTTAATAACAATCTTTCTCATTATCAGTCACGAATTGGGTACTTATGAAACTCTCACAATTAGAGCAAGGAAAGGCGGCTTCTATTGTTGCACTAACAGGTTTAACACCAGACGTAAGGAAGAAACTTATGGTCATGGGTATGTTGCCAAAAACCGAGGTGACGCTTATCCGCCGTGCACCTATGGGTGATCCGCTTCAAGTTGAAGTGAGAGGTGTTTCTATCGCCATTCGTGAAAGCATTGCAGAACAAATCGAGGTTATCTAAATGGATTATCAAGTTCTTACCGTTGGTAACCCGAATAGTGGTAAAACAACACTGTTCAACGCACTGACTGGTGCTAAGCAGCACGTTGGTAACTGGGTTGGTGTCACTGTTGAAAAGAAGACGGGTTTATACTCGCACGCTGGTGATCAGTTTCAACTAACGGATTTACCGGGTATCTACGCACTAGACAGTGGTAATGATGCGAACAGCATCGATGAGTCTATCGCGTCTCGCGCTGTTTTAACTCACCCAGCAGATGTGATCATCAATGTTGTCGACGCTAGCTGTCTAGAACGAAGCTTATATATGACATTACAGCTGCGTGAGTTGGGTCGCCCAATGATCGTTGTGTTGAACAAAATGGATGTATTAAAGCGCGAACGTCAGGTGATTAACCTTAAAGCACTAGAGAAAGAGCTAGGTTGCCCAGTTCTAAGCTTGTCTGCAAACGATAAAGGTCAAGTGGTTCGCTTTAAAGAGCGTCTGCATAAACTGCTTGTTCAAGGTGTGAGCCTTGACCCTATCTCTATTGATTACGATGCCGCGTTAGAAGCTCTTATCCCTTCTGTTGAGTCACAATTTGATGATGCTGACGTATCTCACCGAGCGCTAGCGATTCGTGCTTTAGAAAATGATTACTTGGTATTGAATGGTTTAGCCCCACAAACTCGCACTCAAATTGATAGCGTGCGTCTTGGTGCCGATTTCGATATTGACCTTGCTGTTGCTGACGCTAAATACACTTTCTTACATGACCTTTGTAAACGTGTTCGTCGCAGCGAAGGCAAACTAAGCCGTAACTTTACAGAGAAAGCAGACCAATTCATTTTGAACAAATGGGTCGGTATTCCTTTCTTCTTCGTTATCATGTACCTAATGTTCATGTTCTCTATCAATATCGGTAGTGCGTTTATCGACTTCTTCGATATTGGTGTTGGAGCAATATTAGTTGATGGTGGACACCACTTATTAGATGGCCATTTACCAGTTTGGTTAGTCACTGTACTTGCTGATGGTATTGGCGGCGGTATCCAAACGGTTGCGACCTTTATTCCTGTTATCGCAGCGCTTTACCTATTCTTAGCGGTACTAGAAAGCTCAGGCTACATGGCTCGTGCTGCATTTGTACTTGATAAAGTGATGCAGAAGATTGGTTTACCGGGTAAAGCATTTGTCCCACTTGTACTGGGCTTTGGTTGTAACGTGCCTTCAATCATGGCAACTCGTACTCTTGACCAAGAGCGCGAACGTAAACTAGCAGCATCAATGGCGCCGTTTATGTCATGTGGTGCTCGTTTACCGGTATACGCACTGTTCGCGGCGGCGTTCTTCCCAGGTGCAGGACAAAACGTAGTATTCGCTCTGTACATCATGGGTATCGTTGCTTCTGTACTTACGGGTTTGTTCCTGAAAAACACGATCTACCCAGGTAGCAGTGATAGCTTAGTGATGGAAATGCCAGATTACGAATTGCCGACAGTGCAAAACGTAATGTTGAAAACTTGGCAGAAGCTGAAGCGTTTCGTACTTGGTGCAGGTAAAACAATCGTGATGGTTGTGGCTATTCTTAGCTTCCTAAACTCTCTAGGTATGGACGGCAGCTTTGGTAACGAAGATAGCGAAAACTCAGTACTGTCTAGAGCAGCTCAAGTTGTAACACCTGTATTCCAACCAATTGGTATTACTGAAGAGAACTGGCCTGCAACGGTTGGTATCATCACAGGTATTTTCGCTAAAGAAGCCGTTGTTGGTACATTAAATAGCCTATATACAACGCCTTCTGATGAAGAAGCAGCTGAGTTTGACTTAGCAGCAAGCCTGCAAGAAGCGGTAATGACGATCCCTGAAAACCTAGCCGGATTGAGCTACTCAGATCCATTAGGTATTGAAGTTGGCGACTTGTCTGACTCTAATTCTGTAGCAGCTGACCAAGACGTCGATACCTCTATCTTTGGTAACTTGAAAGACAAGTTTGTATCTGGTCATGCGGCATTCGCTTACTTGATTCTTATCCTGCTTTACACGCCTTGTGTGGCCGCGATGGGTGCTTATGTTCGTGAATTTGGTCAGACGTTTGCACGCTTCATCGCGGTTTGGACGATGGCTCTTGGTTACTTTGGTGCGACTTTCTACTACCAAGCGGCAAACTTTGCTGCGCATCCTGTGACAAGTGCAGTATGGATGGTGGCGATTGCTGGTGGTTTTGTGGTGACGTATCGCGTCTTCAAGAAAGTGGGCAGTAAGCAGAAAGCACTAGAGGTGCAAGTAGTATGATTTTAACTGAACTTCATCAATACATTGATAGCCACGGCGTTGCGGCTCGTAAAGAGCTCGCTGCAAAGTTTGGCATGAGTGAAGATGGCGTCGATGCGATGCTGAGTGTTTGGGTCAAGAAAGGGAAAGTTTCTCGCTTGGTCGATACGAATAAGCATGGTCATACAACGCGTATTCGCTACACCATCAGCAAACAAGATGGTTTGTCGCTTAACGTGATGATGTAGTTCGGTCTTCAGACTCTCGTTGAAAAAGGCGAGATTAGAAAATGACAAAGCCGCTTATCTAAGATGAGCGGCTTTTTGTTATGTGTCTTTTCTGAAGTGTTTTGCTTTAAAGCTCAATGAGATGAACTCGAATTATGCTTTCTTGAAGATAGAGCTCAGTGACAGAACGTTTTGGATACGAGTCAGGATAGCGGCTTGATCTTCTTCACTGCGCTGTTCGCCTTTTGTATTACCCCATACTGGGCCGGGCCAAGCAATGTCGTCTTTGAAGCGTGCAATATGGTGGATGTGCAGTTGTGGCACCATATTACCCAGCGCACCAAGGTTCAATTTGTCTGGTTGGAACGTTGCTTCTAATGCTTGGCTTACCGCCTGAGATTCATGTAGGAACTGCTGTTGCTCTTTCATTGGTAAGTGGTGCAACTCTTTTAGGTTGGCACGTTTTGGTACCAAGATAACCCAAGGCACTGCGTTATCTTTGTGTAGCAGGGCTAAGCTCAGTGGAAATTCGCCGATAAGTGTGGTGTCTTTCGCAAGTTGCGGGTGAAGTTCGAAGCTCATGATCTTTCCAATTAATTGTTTTACATGAGTATAAGGTCGGAGTTTGAATGTGGCTAGGGCTTACGTTCTCAATAAGCAGATTTCCTATCACGTTCGTCCCTCACTGTAGGGAATGATGGTGAGAAGAGGGATAACGATTTGGTGTGGTTTGATGGCGCATCATTGATGTTGTCTTGGATTCACTACACCTATTCTCGTCATCTCCTAGAGCGACGAATGAGCGTAATAGGAGATCTCTTGCTGTGTAGGTTAGCTAATCGCTTAAATAATCGAGTAAACAAACCTCCAGACAAAAAAAAGTTGACGCTTTCACGTCAACCTTTCTAATTTTCTCGAATCTCGAATCTCGAATCTCGAATCTCGAATCTCGAATCGCTTACATGCGCTCTAGAGTGTCGATACCTAGAAGCGATAGACCTTGCTTGATCGTCTTCGCTGTTAGTGCAGCAAGCTTCAGACGGCTCTGCTTAACAGCTTTGTCTTCAGCAACTAGGATAGGGCAAGCTTCGTAGAAGCTAGAGAATTGACCAGCTAGTTCGAATAGGTAGCTACACATGATGTGTGGTTGACCTTCACGAGCAACAGACTGTACTGCTTCTTCAAACTGTAGAAGTTTCGCGATAAGCGCTTTCTCTTTCTCTTCAGTGATTTTGATTTCACCTTCAAGCGAGTCCATAGAAATGCCAGCTTTAGCAAATACAGAAGCAACACGAGTGTATGCGTACTGCATGTATGGTGCTGTGTTGCCTTCGAATGCAAGCATGTTGTCCCAATCGAACACGTAGTCAGTAGTGCGGTGCTTAGAAAGGTCTGCGTACTTAACCGCTGCCATAGCAACAGTGTTCGCGATCGCTTTCTTCTCGTCTTCTGCTAGTTCTGGGTTCTTAGATTCGATTAGCTGCGCTGCACGAACTTCGGCTTCATCAAGAAGATCAGCAAGACGAACAGTACCGCCTGCACGAGTCTTGAATGGTTTACCGTCTTTACCTAGCATCATGCCGAATGCGTGGTGCTCAAGAGAAACAGATTCTGGGATGTAACCTGCTTTACGAACGATAGTCCAAGCTTGCATTAGGTGCTGGTGTTGACGTGAGTCGATGAAGTAAAGAACGCGGTCTGCGCCTAGTTCTTCAAAACGGTATTTTGCACAAGCAATGTCGGTTGTTGTGTAAAGGAAGCCGCCGTCGCGTTTCTGGATGATAACGCCCATTGGGTCACCATCTTTGTTTTTGTATTCGTCTAGGAATACAACTTGTGCGCCGTCATCTTCTTTAGCAAGACCTTGCTCTTTCAGATCCGCAACAATAGTTGGAAGCATGTGGTTGTACATGCTTTCGCCCATTACGTCATCACGTGTTAGAGACACGTTTAGACGATCGTAGTTGCGTTGGTTTTGAATCATTGTTACGTCAACAAGCTTCTTCCACATCTCTGCGCAGAACTCGTCGCCGCTTTGCAGTTTAACAACGTAGCCACGTGCTTTAACTGCGAACTCTTCGTCTTCATCGTAGAGCTTTTTAGATTCACGGTAGAAGCCTTCAAGGTCAGCAAGTTCCATTGAAACTTCACCAGACTCAGCCTGAACGCGCTCAAGGTTTGCGATAAGCATACCGAATTGAGTACCCCAGTCACCGATGTGGTTAGCGCGGATAACGTTGTGGCCTAGAAATTCTAGAGTACGAACGACCGCATCACCGATGATAGTTGAACGTAGGTGACCAACGTGCATTTCTTTAGCAACGTTTGGCGCAGAGTAATCCGCAACAATAGTTTGCGTTTCAGCAACGGCAACACCAAGGCGAGAGTCAGCCAATGCTGCGTCTGCTTGTTTGGCTAGGAAAGCTTCATCTAGGAAGATGTTTAGGAAACCCGGACCTGCGATTTCAACTTTAGACGCGATACCGTCTAGGTTTAGAACGTCCAATACTTTTTGAGCAAATTCTCGTGGGTTAGTGCCTAGTCGTTTAGCAACGCCCATAACGCCGTTTGCTTGGTAGTCACCAAACTGTGGTTTTGCAGATTGACGAACAGCAGCAGGAGAGCCTGCAGGTGCGCCAGCGGCTTCTAGAGCCTGAGATACTTTGTCATTAATAAGTGCTTGGATATTCACACGCGTTTCCTTCAATTCAAGGATGATAAGAGTGGCCGTTAATTCTTGGTCATTAAATTGGTTAATTATGCTTCTAGTTAACGATTTAATGCCAAAATCAGCAGCAGACTCTGTTTAAGTTCACAGAAATGGCGGTAATCATACCAATTTTGTGCGGTTTCTTATAGGTCGAATTGATAGAAAATTAACATTTCCTGAGTGGTTTTTGACAATCGACTTTTAGCAAGACGCGTTTGCATGTTTAAGGAGCGAAAAGAACATAGTTATTGAGTGTTTTTTGTAAAAGCAACGCTTGTTGCAAAAGGCAAAACTGATAACATGCAGCCATTATTTGGAGAACACAGACAATGATGATGAGCCTGAAGCAAGCTGAACTAGAACCACAACAAATGATCGCCCGCCTTGATACTTTTATGGCAAAAATCGAGAGCCTAGGAAATACATTAGGTTTGGATTTAAGCTTTGCTCAAGCGGATCATATTGCGCTGCGAATCAATGACACTGAGCTAGCGAAATCTGCCCATCAAGCGTGGTCTGAGTACGGCTCTATGATTTCTGAGGCGATGATTAATGGTCGTCCAATTGTGGTGTTGGCTTTCGATGAACCCTTGCAAAGCCTTGGCTGGAAAATTGAATGTTTGGAGCTGCCATATCCAGCAGAAGGTAAGATTTACCCAAGCCAAGATTGGGAACATGTAGAGTTTGTGATTCCTTCTCATGCCCAAACAGCTGATGAGTATCTAGCGGATCTTAAAGAAACTTACCCGCAGTTCGCTGCTAACTTTGAAACGCTGGGTGAGCAAGGCGTTAAGATCAAACTCTCTAGCCCGAAAGGCGAGGGTGAACGCTTGAATAACCCAACAGTGGCTTTTAAACATCAAGGGATTTGCATCAAGCTGCATCCACACTCTTTGAAGAAGATTGTGGAATCAGAACAGGCTTAATTTGAATAGAGAGTTGCTAGGAAAGAGATTCCTGATCTCGCCTTGGCTCGTCGGAATGACGGGGTGTTCGATGAAATTTTCCAGAGTCTATCTTTGGATAGTGACAGACTGAGCGTTCGAGAGCGTATGTTAGAGCCTATAGCTCGAAGGTTCATCACCGAGTTCGTCATTCCCGATAGCGACGAAGGAGCGTAGTCGGGAATCTCTCAAAGCGAGTCTGATCATCAGATACAAAAAACGCGCGATGGGCTTTTCCTATTGCGCGTTTTTTATTGGGTTCTAACTGGAAGTCTTACCGGAAATCGAATATCCGATTTACAGAATTACAGTCTTGTTGCCGTAAACAAACACATGATCATTGATCACCTTGTTTAACGCCTTACTTAATACATTCTTCTCTACGTCACGACCGGCTTGTGCCATGTCTTTCGCGCTGAAGTTGTGATCCACAGGGATAACATCTTGCTTGATGATTGGACCTTCATCCAAATCATTCGTCACAAAGTGTGCCGTTGCGCCAATGATCTTCACGCCGCGCTCATACGCTTGTTGGTATGGCTTCGCGCCAATAAATGCTGGCAAGAAGCTGTGGTGGATATTGATGATCTTGTGGTGGTATTTTTCAACAAAACCTGGTGTCAGCACTCGCATGTACTTAGCCAAAACAAGGTAATCCGCCTCGTACTGGTCAATCACTTCTAGCATCTTCTTCTCATGTTCTTCACGGTTTAGCCCTTCGTGAGAAACATGGTGGTAAGGGATGTCAAAACGCTCGGTTAGGCTTTGTAGAATGTCGTAGTTACCGACAACGGCCGCAATTTCAACGTCTAAGCTGCCATCGAAGTTCTTCATTAGAATGTCGCCAAGGCAGTGTGCTTCCTTGGTCACGAGTATCACAACACGCTTGCGAGACGAATCAACAAGCTTACGTTTCGTATTTGGTGGCAGGGCTTGGTCTAAATCGGCAAGCAAGGTTTCATCATTGAAATAGCCTTCCAGCTCGGTGCGCATAAAGAAGTGGCCACTTGTGTTATCTACGAACTCATTGTTGTGAATAATATTGAGTTGGTGCTTATAACAAATATTGGTGATCTTAGAGATGAGGCCCGGGGCATCAGTACAATGTGTTAGTAAAGTTTTTCTTTCCATTTGCATCTTACTTCCATGAAATGTTGCACTTATTATATGAAATAGGGATTCTTCAAATTTAATGCAGGCCGTCGAACGGTGAACTGAGCCGCAATATCACCGTTATAATTAATCTATTATCAAGTTGGTTTCAACAAATTCTGCTGCTGATTTATCGCTTTGATAAATTGTTTGATATAGAAATATCAGTTTTTAGATAGAAAAACAGGCAGAAGCTTCATTTTTAAAAGTTTTGACCGTAGTACGCATTTGAACTTCAACCGAGGCATTTACGCCTTGGCCAAAAATAGAGGTGATACTTATGGATAAAGAGTTACTAGCCAAAAAACTGTACTGCAAGCGAGTGAATTCATTGGCGAGAGGTACCGAATTAGGTGGTCATGTTCTAGATGAAATGTGGGAAAGTAAGACCTCACCAACCGATGCAGCGAAAGCCATACAGCCTGGTGATAACCATTTTGAAGGTGCTCCTTGGCTATCACGTTATCTCAGTCGAAAATAAAAACGATTCTCTAATTCCTACTTCTTCAATTCTTACCTTCAAGGTAACTTAAGCCACGTCAAGCCAAGCCAAACACCTCCGGTGCGAAGTCATTCTTGATTCGCGCCGGCTCACTAAACCTGCCATAATTCTCCTTCTCTTTTTCTAAACTTCGTACTCTATGATATTTAAAACGTTTTCTGCTGATGGCGCTCTGGGCAAAGCTATCCCTGGGTTTCAACCAAGACAAGCTCAGTTAGACATGGCTGAAGCGGTTTCACAAGCTATTGAAAATCAAAGCCAGTTGGTTGTTGAGGCTGGAACAGGTACTGGTAAGACGTTTGCTTACCTAGTGCCTGCGCTGCTTAGTGGCAAGAAAACCATCATTAGTACGGGGTCTAAAAACCTTCAAGAGCAGCTGTTTCACCGAGATTTACCCTTGATGGTCGATGCGCTTGGCTTTTATGGTCAAGTTGCGTTGCTCAAAGGACGTTCAAACTATTTGTGTTTGGACAGACTCAGCCGCCAAATGATCGAGAGTCATGGTGCTCATACCGATCCAACGCTGCTGGCTCAGTTAGTCAAAGTTCGTAGTTGGTCGTCATCCACTCAAACGGGTGATTTAGGCGATTGTGATGATATCGCTGAAGACAGCCCGGTTATTCCAACCATTACCTCGACCAATGATAATTGCTTGGGTAAAGAGTGCCCAAGCTATACCGATTGCTTTGTGCTTAAAGCGCGTAAAAAAGCGATGGATTCCGATGTGGTGGTCGTAAACCACCACCTTTTCCTAGCTGATTTGGCGATCAAAGAAACCGGATTTGGCGAATTGATACCTGAAGCTGACGTGTTTATTTTCGATGAAGCACATCAACTTCCTGACATCGCCAGCCAGTACTTCGGACAATCGGTTTCCAGTCGACAGATCCAAGAGTTAGCCAAAGACATTGAAATTGCTTACCGAACTGAAGCCAAAGACATGCGTCAGCTACAGAAAGTAGGGGATAGGCTCGTTCAATCGTCAGCCGATCTGCGTATTGTGCTTGGTGATACCGGCTTTCGTGGTAACTGGCGCGAAGCTTTGAAATCCGAGTCGATTGCACGCGAGTTAGTTCGTTTGCAAGATGCTCTGCAACTTGCTGTTGATGTATTGAAGTTAGCACTTGGGCGAAGCCAGTTGTTAGATACCGCTTTCGAACGCGCAAATATGATTAAGTCGCGTATCGAACGTGTGTGCGATGTGTCGATCACTGGCTATTCGTATTGGTATGACACTACACCGCGCCACTTTGCTCTGCATATCACACCGCTTTCTGTCGCCGATAAATTCCACGAACAGATTGAGCTGAAGCCGGGCGCATGGGTGTTTACCTCAGCAACCTTGGCGGTGTCGGATGATTTCGAACACTTTACTTCTCGATTAGGGTTAAAACCGTCGGCACAGTTTTCACTGCCGAGCCCGTTTGATTATCCGAATCAAGCGCGCTTGTGTGTGCCTCGTTATCTTCCAGAACCGAATAGCCCCGGTCTCGCGGATAAGCTAGTAAGAATGCTGACTCCTGTGATTGAGCAAAACCAAGGCCGCTGTTTCTTCTTGTGTACTTCACACAGCATGATGAAAGAGTTGGGGGAGCGATTCCGTGAAACCCTCTCGGTTCCCGTTCTATTGCAAGGTGAGACAAGTAAGCAAAAAACCTTAGCCGAATTCATGGAATTAGGTAACGCATTGCTGGTGGCTACAGGTGCTTTCTGGGAGGGGATAGATGTTAGGGGCGACGCATTAAGCTGTGTTATCATCGATAAATTGCCCTTTACAGCCCCTGATGACCCTTTACTTAAGGCTCGAATCGAGGACTGTAAGCTAAAAGGGGGTGATCCTTTTGCACAAGTACAGTTGCCAGACGCTGTGATTACCTTGAAACAAGGTGTCGGCCGATTGATACGTGACAAGCGCGATAATGGTGCTTTGATTATTTGCGATAATCGATTGGTGACTCGCGATTACGGTGGCATATTTTTGGCGAGTTTACCGCCTATCCCTCGTACACGTGACTTAGGGGTCATTAAAGAATTCTTAGCTAAAGACCATTCAACCGCTGCTGAGTAATTGGCATTGTTGAGTTTAGCCATTATTTTTAGATTAGATAACGAATATTTGAGACACAAATGAGCGCGAAAATTCTTGCAGTAGATACCGCAACTGAAAACTGTTCAGTTGCATTAGTAATTGGTGACCAGGTGTTCGCACGTAGCGAAGAGGCTCCTCGAGACCATACGAAGAAAATTCTACCTATGGTGGATGAAGTACTGAAAGAAGCGAATGTCGCTTTAACCGATATCGATGCTATCGCGTTTGGCCAAGGCCCAGGCAGTTTCACGGGTGTGCGTATTGGTATTGGTATTGCTCAGGGCTTGGCTTTTGGTGCGGATTTACCAATGATTGGTGTCTCTACACTGGCAGCGATGGCGCAAGGCAGCTACCGTAAATTTGGTGAAACTCATGTAGCAACAGCGATTGATGCGCGTATGAGCGAAGTGTACTGGGCTCGTTACAGCCGTGAACAAGATGGTCGTTGGACTGCGGTTGATGCCGAATGTGTAACGCCACCAAGTGAACTGGCTGCGCAGTTAGAAGCAGATTCTGAAATATGGGCGAAAGTCGGTACCGGCTGGGAAGCTTATGCCGAGCATATGGATACACTTGCGATCAACACCAAAGCGTGTGAAGTGCTATTCCCAGAAGCTCAAGATATGGCGTTCCTTGCTCAATTTGCTTACGCAGAAGGTAAAGCGGTTGCAGCAGAAGAATCTGAGCCAGTTTATCTTCGTGACAAAGTGACTTGGAAGAAACTGCCAGGTCGCGAATAATTTTTACAAGGTTCTGATGCAAATTAGGTCTAAATGCGTATTATTTAGATTTGAGAGGGCAGATATTTAGTCATGGTATCAATTAACAACTTACCTCCTTCTTCGATAGGCAGCACGTCTAAGCCGAATCGAATTAAAAAGAAGGAGCAGGCAAAAAAATCTGATGCTAGCACTGCGGTTGGGCAACCGACTAAGGTCGCTAATGCTGTTTCTCACTCTATTCGTCAAGTTAAAGAGTCTGAACTACACAAGGCTCAAATCCAGTATGATCTTCCAGAAGGCCGAGGACGTAAGGCTATGGAAGAGTATATGGATGTAATGAATCAGGCGAAGAAAGAAGAACTTGCAAAGCTTATCGGTGTCGATATCTACATCTAGAGCTTCTTATTAATGCCTGTTTAAGGACCAGAACCATGTCAAATTATCTCTCTAAATTACGCTTAATAGCCCTTTCTCTTGGTGTCTTGGTACTTGCCGGGTGTTCATCACTTCCTAGCGAACTTGAAGCAAAATCAGAGCCTGTAATTAGTGATTACCAACAGTGGGTCGACCAACTACCGGAGGCGAAAAGTGTTCGATTGGGTGGCGTTATCTCTAAAGTAACCAACTTGAAAGATAAGACTCGAATCGAAGTTGCTAATATGCCGATTTCGAGTAGCGGTAAGCCAGATATTGACGCCGAGCCCAAAGGGCGTTTTGTTGGTTACATTGATGGCTACGTTGAACCATTGAGCTTTGCTGAAGGCCGCTTAGTCACTTTAGTTGGCACATCAAATGGCACTGAAGATGGCACCATTGGTGACTACCCTTACACCTTCCCAGTCATGAATGTCTACAATCAACGTTTATGGCAGATCACTGAGCGAGTGGTTATCAACGATTTTGCGCCGAACTATTACTCTTGCCGCAGTTTGCATTGTCGCAGTTTTCAAACCATGCCTAAGTCAGGGCGTGTGATTCAAGATGTGGAATAGTCGAACCTAACCCCGACACACTTAACGACAGGGACAACTTAAAATCAATGATTGAAAAGTCATACTCCCTTGCGAGCGGGACGCTTGCCACACAACAGATAGGCAACCCACAAACGACCGCAACGACGGTCGTTTTTATTCATGGGTGGTTGGATAATTCGTCCAGCTTTAATCAGGTTATGCAGCAAGCCGCCAAGTTTGCGCCCAATGCTCACCTTGTTGCTATCGATCTCTTCGGACACGGCTTCTCGTCGCATAAATCGGGAAGTTACTACCCATTTCATGATTATATTGATGACTTGCATCAGTTGGTGACTAAATTATCGCCAAACAGACTGGTACTGGTAGGACATTCACTTGGTGCATTGATATCAAGTTGCTATAGTGCCGCCTTTCCTGAAAAGGTGTCAGGATTAATTCAAATTGAAGGTCACGGACCTCTTTCTGAAGCTCCCCACGAAACAGTCTCTCGCTTGAGGGATGGGGTACTCAGTCGTCTTCGACAGCGAAGAAAGCCTTCACGTCCTCTGGCAAGCCTTGAGGATGCTATTAAGCTGAGAGCTCACGCCAACCAAATTAATGCTGAATTAATCGCTCCTATTGTTGAGCGAGGTATTGTCGAGTTCGAGAACTCTTGGCAATGGCGATGCGACCCTAATCTAAAATGTGACTCGTTATATCGAATGTCACAGGCGCACGCTGAAGCGATTATGGCGGCTATTGAATGCCCTCAATTAATAATCCTAGGGAATGGTGGATTCCGACATTTGCAGCATAATCGCTACAAATCAGTGCATAGTCCTCTGCATATAGAGACTGTTCCTGGCGGACATCATTGTCATTTAGAGAGCCCAGAGCTAGTTTCAGAGCTAATTCTTGGTGTAGTTAACAAAATTTAAACAAGTGTTTGAGCCTTTTAGTGCTCATGCACTAAAGCTGTGCTGTAATACCGCAATGATAAAAAGCGGCGAAGCAGTCGTCAGCTGATAAACGAGGAGTAACATCGTGGATAAACCTTGGCTTTCACGTTATCCAAGTGACGTACCAGAAACGATCAACCCAGATCAGTACCCATCTCTTGTAGAAATGTTTGAACAGTCGGTACAGAAGTACGCAGACCAACCTGCATTCGAGAACATGGGCTCGATTATGACATTCCGTAAGCTAGAAGAGCGCAGCCGTGCTTTTGCCGCTTACCTGCAGAATGACTTGAAACTGAAGAAGGGCGATCGCGTCGCGCTAATGATGCCAAACCTACTGCAATACCCAATTGCACTGTTTGGTGTATTGCGTGCCGGTATGATTGCAGTGAACGTCAACCCACTGTACACACCTCGTGAGCTTGAACATCAACTGAACGATTCTGGTGCAAAGGCGATTGTTATCGTATCTAACTTTGCGAGCACGCTAGAGAAAGTGGTTGATAACACGCCGGTTAAACACGTTGTACTCACCAGCCTAGGGCAAATGCTGCCACGCGCGAAAGGTACAATTGTCGATTTCGTAGTGAAGTACGTAAAAGGCATGGTACCTAAGTATGACCTGCCTGGTGCTATCTCATTCAGAAAAGCACTGCACAAAGGTCGCCGTCTTCAGTATGTGAAGCCGTTTATGGCGGGTGATGACATTGCATTCCTACAGTACACGGGTGGTACAACGGGTGTAGCTAAGGGCGCAATCCTAACGCACCGCAATATGATTGCGAACGTACTTCAAGCTAAAGGGGCTTACGGTCCTGTTCTGCAAGAAGGCCGCGAGTTGGTTGTAACAGCACTGCCGCTTTACCACGTATTTGCACTGACCGTGAACTGCTTACTGTTTGTTGAGATGGGTGGTCGTAACCTTCTAATTACTAACCCTCGTGATATTCCAGGTTTCATTAAAGAGCTACAAAAGGTACCGTTTACCGCGATTACTGGCGTAAATACCCTGTTCAATGCGTTGGTAAACAACGAAGATTTCCATGAATTGGATTTCAGTAACATGCGTTTATCTGTTGGCGGAGGCATGGCGGTTCAACGCGCTGTTGCTGAGCAATGGAAGAAAGCAACAGGCGTTCACCTATTGGAAGGCTATGGGTTAACCGAGTGTTCACCACTGGTAACGGGTAACCCATACGATCTAAAAGACTACACAGGTGCAATCGGCCTACCTGTACCATCGACAGAAGTTCGTATTGTTGATGATGAAGGGAAAGTAGTAGGCAATGACCAAGTGGGTGAGTTGCAGGTTCGTGGTCCTCAAGTGATGCAAGGTTACTGGCAGCGCCCTGAAGCGACTAAAGAAGTGATCGATCAAGACGGTTGGCTATCGACAGGTGACATCGTTAAGTTTGATGACGAAGGCTTGTTGTACATCGTAGACCGTAAGAAAGACATGATTCTTGTGTCTGGATTCAACGTTTACCCGAATGAGATTGAAGACGTAGTGGCTCTGCACGGTAAAGTGTTAGAAGTTGCAGCTATCGGTCAACCTCATGAAGTGTCTGGTGAGCTGGTTAAGATCTACGTTGTTAAGCGCGATCCTAGCCTGACTAAAGAAGACATTATCGCGCACTGTCGTGAGCACCTAACGGGTTACAAGATCCCTAAATTAGTCGAGTTCAGAGATGATCTTCCAAAGACTAACGTAGGTAAGATCTTACGCCGCGTACTGCGTGAAGAAAACGATGCAGAATTGGCTAAACGCGCTAGCGAATAATTAGCCCGTTTACGCGAAAGTACTGCACCATAACCATTGAGGCGCTTAATCTAAGCGAGCGCTGAAAAATGGTGTTAGAATGCCGACAGTTAATGTCGGCATTTTTGTATCCGGCGATCAAATAGAAACCTGTGAGAGTTTTTGTGGATTATCAAATCATTACCCAATTGAAAGACCTTGAGCGAGTTTGCCAACAAGCACGTGAAGCCGATGTCGTTATGCTTGATACGGAGTTCGTTCGTACTAGAACCTATTACCCTCAATTAGGCTTGATTCAGTTATTTGATGGTGAAATGCTGTCACTGATTGACCCTATTGCTCTTGATGACATGACACCGTTCGTTACCTTGTTGAAAGACGCATCAGTATTGAAAGTGCTGCACGCGTGCGGTGAAGATTTGGAAGTGTTCCAGAACGCATTTGGCTGTACACCAACACCAATGGTTGATACACAGATCATGGCGGCTTTCTTAGGTCATGGTTTATCAACGGGCTTTGCTGCTCTGGTTTCAGAGTTTGTCGGTGTCGATCTCGATAAGAGTGAATCTCGCACAGACTGGCTAGCGCGTCCGCTTTCTCAAAAACAATTGGACTACGCAGCAGCAGACGTGCATTACCTAATGCCAATGTACAACAAGCTTCTAGAAAAAGTGATGGAAGCTGGCTGGTGGGAAGCGGCTCAGCAAGAGTCTGATTTACAAGTTGCCAAGCGCATTCGTAAAGTAAACCCAGATACAGCCTACCTTGATATTAAAGGGGCGTGGCAGCTTAAACCTAAGCAATTAGCGATCTTACGACCTCTAGCAACTTGGCGTCTAAAAGAAGCAATCAAGCGCGATTTAGCGCTGAACTTTGTCTTCAAAGAACAAGACCTATGGGCTGTGGCGCGTTTTGCGATGAAAGATCCCAAGCACATGGAGCAAGAGGGTTTTGATTACCGCTCTGTGCGTCGCCATGGTGCGAAGATCAGCTCAATCGTAAAGTTAGCGGAACATACACCAGAAGAAGAGTACCCAGCACCAGTAGAACGTCTAATGGACTTCCCTGGCTACAAGCAACTCTTCAAAGTGCTGAAAGATGAAGTGAAAACAGCATCACAACACAGTGGTTTGGCGACGGAATTCTTGGCATCGAAGAAGCAACTTAACCAAATGTTAAGCTGGGTGTGGAAGCACGATCGTAACCCAGAAAAGCTGCCTGATGTTATGCAAGGCTGGCGTTTAGATGTGGTTGGCGAAAAGCTGAGTAAAGCGATCAAATAACCGCTTGCTGCTTTAAAGCCTAACTTAGTTACAGTTATAAACTGCACATACAAAAAAGAGAGCCTAGGCTCTCTTTTTTATTCAATCAATACAAGCAAGTGTATTACCTGCCAATCTTGTTCAGAAAGATTATCGATCTTCTTCTGGAAGCTTAACATTCAACTCTAACACTGAGATGTCGTCATCTTTGTGTTCAAAAGTCAGATCAACCATTGATGGATCGACCTCAACGTACTTGGCAATACACTTCAAGATGTCTTCTTTTAGTTGCGGCAGGTAAGACGGCGCTGGGTCGTCATGGCTGCGTCGTTCGGCAACAATGATCTGCAAACGTTCTTTGGCTAGGTTTGCGGTTGTCTTTTTCTGTGGTCTAAAAAACTCTAATAATGACATTGTGCATTAGCCCCCGAACAGTCGTTTGAAGATGCCTTTCTTCTGTTCCGTTAAGAAGCGGAAGTCAACTTGGCTACCCAGTAGTCGCTCTACAGTATCATTGTAAGCCATACCTGCGTCGGTTGCTTCGTCAAAGATAACTGGAACACCCTTGTTCGATGCGTTCAGTACCGCTTGGCTCTCTGGAATTACACCCAGTAGAGAGATGTGCAGGATTTCTTCAACGTCTTCAACACTGAGCATCTCACCTTGAGTTACACGTGCTGGGTTGTAGCGAGTCAATAGAAGGTGTGTTTTCACTGGCTCTAAGCCGTCTTCAGAACGACGAGATTTAGAGTCAAGAATACCTAGAATACGGTCTGAATCGCGTACTGAAGAGACTTCTGGGTTGGTGGTTACAATCGCTTCATCAGCGAAGTACAACGCCATAAGAGCGCCTTGTTCGATACCCGCAGGAGAATCACAGATGATGAAATCAAAGCCCATTTCATCCAGTTCATCAAATACACGACGAACACCATCTTTTGTTAGTGCGTCTTTATCACGAGTTTGAGAAGCAGGAAGAATGAACAGGTTCTCTGTGCGCTTGTCTTTGATCATCGCTTGGTTCAGCGTCGCTTCACCATTGATAACATTAACGAAGTCGTACACAACACGACGCTCACAACCCATGATTAAATCTAGGTTACGCAGACCGATATCAAAGTCGATAACTGCGGTTTTCTTTCCTTTTAAAGCCAGACCCGAGGCAATAGCTGCACTGGAGGTCGTTTTGCCTACCCCGCCTTTACCTGACGTTACAACGATAATGCGTGCCATTCTGTTTTCCTTTTATTTCTCTTATATTGCGAGGACATCAACGTGTAATACATCGTTTGCCATACTGAACATGGTTTTCTTCTGCCAGTACTCGCTTTCAATTTGATCGCTGAGCCAGTAATTTCCAGCAATGGAAACCAGCTCGGCTTGTAAGTCATTACAAATTATTTTTGCTTCAGTTTGACCACTTGCACCTGCAATCGCACGGCCGCGTAAAGTGCCATGAATATGGATGCTGCCATCGGCAATCACTTCCGCGCCTGCACTCACATGGCTGAGTATCAATAGATCGCCATCTTTCGCATAAACCTGCTGACCAGAACGAATAGGGGTTCTAATCACTTTGATTGGTGCCATTTTCGCTGGAGCTTGAGATGGCGACTTGCTTGCCGTCATCACTGCAAAACCGGCTTCTTTAGCGAGGTTTTGCATTCGCTTATCAGAACAGCCTGCCACACCAACCGGGATCATGCCCGCTTGAGATATACCATTTTTAAGTTGCACAAAATCGATATCGCCCGCGACTTTACTGATGTTGATAACAACAGGTGCGGCAGCGAAAAACGTAGGTGCTTGGTCTACTTTCTCTTGAAGAAAAGAGACTGCATTTTCGACTTGATCATCGGATAAGTGCAAAACAGATAGCGTAAAGCTGCTACCTTTTAGATCTGGGTTACTAGACATCGAAAAACTACAGGACCTCAATAGCGGATTAGTACAATTTCTTTATCAATAAAATAAAGGGCATTGCCTGAAACTAGGTTTATCATGTTATATTCCCAAACCAAGCACAGCAAGTAATCTTGTTGTCAAATGGACGTTTTGTTCCCAATATTTCCCTAACATAAACTATTGATCTCGCAAGTGAGAGTTTTGTAGTCATAATCAATTAAAAGGTTTGTCATGCTGTGTTCTATATATAAAAGCTCAAAGAAAGAAGGAACATACCTTTATATCCCTAAGAAGGATGATTTTTCACAAGTTCCTGACGCATTGATGCAAATGTTTGGTAAACCTAGTTTTGTAATGGTAATTAAAATGGATGGCCGTAAACTGGCTCAAGTAAACATCGAAAAAGTGAAAGAATCACTGAATACCGATGGTTTCTTTTTACAGGTTCCGCCACCACCAGTTAACGAACTTGAGCTTCATAAAGAGCGTAAAGCTCAACAGAAATCTCAAGACGAAGAGTGATAGCCACCTCAATTCAAGGAGGAGTGATCGTTGAGTAAATTTTCGAAAACCATATTGGCTGTGTCGGCATTACTATTGGGTAATAGCCTGACCATAAGTTCAGTACAAGCTGAAGAACTGAGCTTCGAGCAATATGTAGAAAAACTAAAACAACAAGGCCGTGAAGAAGGCATCTCTGAAGCGATCATTGATGAAGCCTTTGATGGTGTAACGTTTAAGCCAAGAGCGGTAAAAGCCGACAAAAACCAACCTGAGAAAAAACTGACTCTGGATGAATACATTCCACGAGCGGTTCCAGATTGGAAAGTGAAGCAAGCAAGGTCACTCTACAAGGAGCATTACACCGCGTTAAAGCGTATTGGTGATGAATATGGTGTTCAACCAAGATTCATTGTCGCGCTATGGGGCGTTGAGAGTAATTTTGGTAAGTTCACGGGCAATTACAGCGTTATCGACGCCCTAACGACCATGGCTTATGAAGGACGCCGAGAAGCTTTCTTCCGTAGCGAAGCGATGGCGGCATTGAAGATTCTTGATCAAGGCCATATTGCACCAAAAGAGATGAAAGGCTCTTGGGCTGGTGCGATGGGTCAACCTCAGTTTATGCCAAGCTCATTCTTAGCTTACGCCGCTGATGGCAGTGGTGATGGCAAGAAAGACATTTGGGGCACTGAAGAAGACGTATTTGCTTCGGCGGCCAATTATCTCAGCCAATCAGGGTGGGATGACAAATATACTTGGGGTCGTCAGGTTCATGTTCCGTCAACTGTGCTGATCGATTTACAAGGTCGAGACGAAGACAAAGCGAAATACTTAAAAGAGTGGTCTGAACTCGGTATTAAACGCTATGACGATCGCCCACTGCCAACACTTGATGAAGACATTAAAGCTTGGTTAATCATGCCGGATGATGAAACCGGACGTTCGTACCTCATTTATAACAACTACAATGTGTTAATGAAGTGGAATCGTTCTTACTACTTTGCTTTGGCAGTAAGCCACCTAGCCGACAGAATTAAGTTTGATTAACAGACCTAAGTCGCTTTGAATAGCATTTGGCCTATCATAGGCAGAACGAACTAAAGGACTCTTCGGAGTCCTTTTTGATTTTATATTTCAGAGATTTAATAAGGTGATCTTGTGCTAACAGATAGAGCTGCACAGATGGTGATATTCCATGCGCTGATCAAGCACGAAGGCTTTACCAGTGCTGCAAAAAGCTTGAACGTTTCGGTGTCCCATATCAGTAAGCAAGTCGCTTTGCTTGAAGACTCTATAGGCATCAAGCTGGTGCAAAGGACAACACGAAGCTTAACGCTCACTGAAGCGGGAGACGTGTTCTATCAACATTGTGAGCAGCTGTTTAACACGGTGAAAGCAGCACAGATGGATATGGATAGCCAGCGCGATGATATCTCTGGAATACTACGCGTCGGTTTGTCGCAGTCATTTGGCACACTCCATATCATTCCGGCGATTGATCAACTCAGACAGCTTTATCCTCAGTTGAGAATCGAGGTCCACTTGTTCGACTATAAGGTGGACATGATTGAAGAGCGCTTGGATCTCTGGATCACCAACAATGAAGATTTGCCTGAAGGTTACATTGCGCAGCGATTAGCCGACAGTCAGTTTGTGGTGGCTGCGTCACCGGATTATCTGATTAAGGCTGGGACGCCACATGTACCTTCCGATTTGATTGACCATAACTGTCTTATCTATCGCAGCCGTGAACGAGATTACACATCGTGGGCGTTTGACAACGGGCAAGAAAACCTCAGCGTCAAAGTCGCGGGCGATTACTCAGTCGATTTGGCTGAGGCAGTACGAGACGCGGCAGTATCAGGGTGGGGCGTTGCTTATTTGGCGACTTACTTAGTGAAAGAAGAGTTTAGAACGGGCAAGCTCATTCAAGTATTGCCAGAGTGGAGAGCCAGTCAGCTGATGCCATTCTATGCCGTTTACCCGAGCCGAAAGAATATGCCGAAGAAGCTTTCGGCAGTGATTGAGTTCATTAAAGATCATATCGGGTCGCCGACGTATTGGGACAAAAACCTCAAAACTTGCGTTGAACTGCATCGCTAACTGTTTCCTAATCTATAAATATAATTTCCATATGGAAAAAGTACGCTTTTTAATCAAAGTTAATTATTAAAATTCAATAACTTAATTATACTCATAGTTAAATCGTGATTACCCCAACATCACATTAACAACCTCAGCTTGCCGCAAACGATTTCCTCTATAGAATGCGTCGCCTTTCCTACCTACAACTTTTAGGTTGACGCACATGGCTTCCCTACTTGGAATTATCACTATTTTAGTTGCCGCTTGGTTACTATCTACGGACAGAAAAAATATTCCACTAAGAACAGTCTCTTTGGCTTTCTTATTACAAATCTCATTCGCGCTATTGGTTCTGTATGTACCAATGGGTAAAGAAGTGTTGAATGCAGCCACGGGTGCGGTATCTAGCTTGATCAACTACGGTCAAGAGGGGATTAACTTCCTATTTGGTGGCCTAACTAATAACGGATTTGTTTTCGCGATTAATGTTCTTGGCATCATTATCTTTTTCTCTGCACTGATTTCAGGCTTGTACCACATCGGCTTTATGCCAAAGGTGATCAACCTTATTGGTGGTGCGCTACAGAAGTTCTTGGGCACAGGTCGTGCGGAGTCACTGTCTGCGACTGCCAATATCTTTGTCGGCATGATTGAAGCGCCATTGGTGGTTAAGCCTTACTTAAAACACATGACAGATTCACAACTGTTTGCTGTGATGGTGTGTGGTTTGGCTTCTGTCGCTGGTGGTACGCTAGTGGGTTACGCATCGCTTGGCGTTGATCTAAATTACCTGATCGCAGCTGCATTTATGTCTGCACCTGCTGGCCTATTGATGGCTAAGATCTTAGTACCAGGTAGCGCAGATGACGCTCAAGAAAATATTGAGTCTGACGTTGAAATTCCACGAGCAACAAACGTAGTTGAGGCAATGGCAGATGGGGCTATGTCTGGACTTCGTATTGCCGTTGCGGTGGGTGCGACACTACTTGCCTTTATCAGTGTGATTGCAATGCTGAATGGCTTGCTAGGTATTGTTGGTGGTTGGTTTGGCGTAAACCTAAGCTTCGAACTTCTACTAGGTTATGTGTTCGCACCCGTTGCATGGCTGATCGGTGTGCCGTGGTCTGAGGCTGTGGTTGCGGGCTCATTGATCGGTAACAAGATTGTCGTGAACGAGTTCGTGGCTTTCATCCAACTAATGGATGCTAAAGAGGCGCTAAGTGAGCACTCACAAGCGATCGTAACTTTCGCTCTATGCGGCTTTGCTAACATCTCTACCATGGCGATTCTTATCGGTGGTTTGGGCAGCTTAGTTCCAGAGCGTCGCTCTTTCATCTCACAATATGGCTTCAAAGCAATTTGTGCAGGTGTGTTTGCTAACCTAATGAGTGCTGCTATTGCTGGTGTTGTACTTTCTCTATAGTTAACTGATCATGACTTTACTCCCCCTATAGTAAAGTGACTGATTAATCACAATAATATTCGGTTAGCGTGAAAAAGAGAGCCTATAGTGTAAGAACGTAGGCTTTCTTATTTCATTGAATAGTTTGTACCACAGGGTGTGGTGCAAACCTTTTAGGGGCACAAATGGATTTGTCGATTACTTCTTCTTTGGCGTTAATTGGACTCTTGTCTTTAGCTTGTCAGCAGCTCGGCTGGCGTTTACGTCTTCCCGCCATTCTCCCTCTCCTTATCGTTGGCCTATTGTTAGGTCCCGGCCTGAATATTCTAAATCCCGATGCCATTTTCGGTGATGTGCTGTTTCCTATGATCTCCTTAGGGGTTGCCATCATCTTGTTTGAAGGAGCATTGACCCTAAATTTCAAAGAAATCAGAGGCCATGGCCGGATGGTGACTCACCTCGTGAGTTTCGGCATGTTGATTACATGGGCGTGTATCGTGGTGGGGGCATACTACTTTGTGGACTTCAGTTGGCCGTTAGCCGCACTGTTTGGTGCATTAGTTGTGGTAACTGGCCCTACGGTAATCGTGCCCATGCTTCGCAGTATTCAGCCTAAATCTTCGTTAGGCAGTATCTTGCGATGGGAAGGGATAGTAATTGATCCGATTGGCGCTCTGTTTGCGGTTCTCGTCTACGAGTACATTGTTTCTTCTGCCGACCCTACCGGACACGTTCTGTCAGCTCTGGGCCTGACGTTAGTCATAGGTTTAGGCTTAGGGATCATCGGTGGCCATTTGATTGCCAAGATGCTGCAAGGGCATTGGGTACCGCACTATTTACGTAATGTGGCTGTGCTGACGCTAATGTTGGCGGCGTTCTCGTTTTCTAATGATCTGAGTGAAGAATCGGGTTTATTAACCGTGACCATCATGGGGATCTGGCTTGCCAACGTGAAGGGCTTGGACATCGAAGACATCATCGAATTCAAAGAAACCCTGACCGTGTTACTTATTTCTGCGTTGTTTATTCTGTTAGCCAGTCGACTCGATTCGGGGGCTTTCCTTTCGATAGGTTGGGGCGGTATTGGGTTGCTAGCGGTGGTTATGTTGGTGGCTCGCCCGTTAAGCGTGTGGATCAGCGGGATCGGTACGGATCTTAATTCGGCGGATAAATGGTTTTTGAGTTGGATGGCACCTCGCGGGATCGTAGCAGCCGCGGTTTCTTCTCTGTTTGCGATAAAACTGCAAGAGAAGCAATTGATTGAAGGCGCAGATCTGCTCGTGCCCATGGTGTTCTTAGTCATTATTGGTACGGTTGTGATTCAGAGCTTAACCGCGAGCTGGTGGGCGAGAAGGCTAGGGGTCACTCAAGAGAAAGCGCAAGGGGTTATATTCTTTGGCGCCACTCACTTTGCAAGACAATTTGCCAAGGTGCTAGCCACACACAACATCAACAGTGTGCTTGCTGATACTAACTGGGAAAGCATTCGCTTAGCTCGTATGGATAACTTGAATGTTTACTTTGGTAACCCAGCTTCAAGCCACGCGGAAAACAATTTGGAACTCGATGGGATAGGGCGTGCGATGATCGTCTCGCCTTATCGTCAAACCAACCCGTTAGTCAGCATGCATTACCAAGACGAGTTTGGTGCCAATAAGGTGTTTGAGCTTGAATCGTCAGAGACTAAGCATGAAAGACATCAAGTGAGCCGCAATGGCAATCGAAGTCTGTTCTCGGAAGGGATTACCTATTCTAAGCTTAACTCACTGATGGCTCAGGGTAGCCAAATTAAAAGTACAGGTTTGACCGAGGCATTTGATTTAAAAGAGTTTAATGCTTTGTATCCTAAAGCCATTCCTCTTGGGGTGATCACTGGCGGTGATTTCCGTTTAATGACACAAGGATCTGAGTTGGAAAAACTTATATCAACGGAGTGTGAGCTTATTAGTTTATTACCGCCTTCTGAACAGACGGAAAAAGTCGAGACTCCAGATAAGTAGCAACGAGCGCTTCATCAAAAGCGAGTCACCCCGTTTTAAAAACGAATAGCTAAGTACCAAAGCATCAAAAAAGCCGCAACGTTCATCACGTTGCGGCTTTCTAATTTATTTATATGCGCTGCGGACTATTTCGAGTGAAATTGCTCACAAGCGATCATGGTGTTCTCGATTAGGCTCGCCACCGTCATTGGGCCAACACCACCCGGCACAGGTGTGATGAAGCTTGCGCTTTCTTTCGCTACGTCGTATTCAACGTCACCCACTAGTTTGCCAGATTCCAAACGGTTGATACCCACATCGACCACAACAGCGCCTTTCTTAATCCAAGCGCCAGGAATGAAGTTAGGTTTACCAACGGCAACTACAACAACGTCTGCTTGACGCACGTGACCTTCAAGGTCTTTGGTGAAGCGGTGACATGTTGTCGTCGTACAACCTGCTAGAAGAAGCTCTAGCGTCATTGGGCGACCTACGATGTTTGATGCGCCAACCACAACCGCGTGCTTACCACGTAAGTCGATGTTGTAACGGTCAAGCAGCGTGATGATGCCTTTTGGCGTGCAAGAGCGAAGCTTAGGCATGCGCTGAGCCAAACGGCCGACATTGTAGGGGTGGAAGCCATCAACGTCTTTTTCTGGCGTGATACGCTCAAGAACGTGAGTGCTATCAATGCCTGCTGGTAGAGGCAGTTGAACAAGAATACCGTCGATCTCTGGATCGTCGTTCAGTTGGTCTACAAGTGTTAACAATTCGTCTTCTGTCGCAGTGGCTGGCAAGTCGTAAGATTTAGATACGAAGCCAACTTCTTCACACGCTTTACGCTTACTTCCAACGTAAACCTGAGAAGCAGGGTCTTCACCCACTAAAACAACCGCTAGGCCCGGAGCGCGTAATCCAGCTTCAGTACGAGCTTTTACACGTGCAGCAACTTCGGAGCGAACCGTTTGAGAAATTAGCTTTCCATCAATATTTTGAGCAGTCATGAATTTCCTTAGTATTGATATTCAAGTTAGTGGCTGATGTTTTTGGCGCATTATTCCAGAAAATCTTTTTGATTACCATCAAGCAAACGTTTGCTTTGCTCTATTTTCCAACACTTATATGTTTGTTGGCCTTTTTTTACCCACTTAGATCAGAATGTTACATAAAGCCGTTGCTTTACTGATTCGAATTCGTATAATTCGTTCCTGTAGCGCGCCCTTAGCTCAGCTGGATAGAGCACCTCCCTTCTAAGGAGGTGGTCGAAGGTTCGAATCCTTCAGGGCGTGCCATTATTTAAAGAAACCCGATAACTCTCCGAGTTGTCGGGTTTTTTGCATTTTACATATCATAAAACACTTCTTTTCAAGCGCGACTCATTTTCTTCTGTTATTCGTTTCATTCGGCTTATGTAATAGAAAGTTAAAATTGTTCGTTTTTTGGGGTTTACATCATTTGGTAATAAAGCCACTATGAATTCACGAAGAATAGACAAGTAAAGCTATTAGCCAGTCGGTTTAGGAATCAAACCTTCTGATTGATGGCTGATTTAGAGGAAGCAATGGCAGGAAACAGTATCGGACAACACTTTCGAGTGACCACATTCGGAGAGAGTCACGGTATCGCACTAGGATGTATCGTAGACGGGTGCCCACCAGGATTAGAAATTACCGAAGAAGATCTGCAGAAAGATCTGGACCGTCGTCGTCCGGGCACTTCTCGCTATACAACGGCTCGTCGTGAAGCGGATGAAGTGAAAATCTTATCAGGTGTATTTGAAGGCCAAACTACGGGTACTTCTATTGGTCTATTGATTGAAAATACAGACCAACGCTCTAAAGACTATTCCGAAATTAAAGACAAGTTCCGCCCTGGCCACGCTGACTATACGTACCATCAAAAGTACGGTGTGCGTGATTACCGAGGTGGTGGTCGTTCTTCAGCTCGTGAAACTGCAATGCGTGTTGCTGCAGGTGCAATTGCGAAGAAATACCTAAAACAAGAATTTGGTGTTGAAATCCAAGCTTACCTTTCTCAAATGGGTGATATCTCAATTGATAAAGTGGATTGGAACGAGATTGAAAACAACGCTTTCTTCTGTCCAGATGCCGACAAAGTACCAGAATTTGATCAACTGATTCGTGACTTGCTAAAAGAAGGCAACTCGATCGGTGCGAAGATTCAAGTGGTTGCGACTAAAGTGCCAGTAGGCCTTGGTGAGCCAATCTTTGATCGTCTAGATGCTGACATCGCGCACGCTCTAATGAGCATTAACGCTGTGAAAGGTGTTGAGATTGGTGATGGCTTCGATGTTGTTAATCAACGCGGTAGTGAACACCGTGACCCATTAACTCCAGAAGGTTTCAGCAGCAATCATGCTGGCGGTATCTTAGGTGGTATCTCTACTGGTCAAGATATTGTGGCAAGCATTGCGCTTAAACCAACATCAAGCATCACTGTACCTGGTGACACAATCACGAAAGATGGTGAAGCAACGCAGCTAATCACGAAAGGTCGTCACGATCCATGTGTTGGCATCCGTGCGGTACCTATTGCAGAAGCAATGCTGGCTATCGTGCTGCTTGACCACTTGCTACGTCATCGTGGTCAAAACTTTGGTGTGACAACTGAAACACCACAAATCTAATTCTGCTTCTTTTTATTTAGAATAGAATTGGTAGAAACAAAAAAGGGTTGCTTCGTAATGAAGTAACCCTTTTTCACATTAGCAGGATTATTCGTCCGGTTAGCGACTATCGTCATTAAAGACAGCTAGCAGCTTAAGGCTCTTAATCCATTAATGCACTGAACTTTCAGGATCAAGCTGGAACGAAGGCAAACTCCATTTGAATCTTACAGCCGCCATGCGCAGCAAGTAACCAACTACAAGCGTCACAATTGTCGCCGTGACGTCGTTGATGCCAAGCTCAAGCAAACCTAGGTACAAACCTGAAGCGACAAGTGCGACAGAGGCATACAGCTCTTCATGTAACACCAATGGTGTTTGACGACAGATAAGGTCACGTAACAAACCACCAAAGACACCTGTCACTAATGCCGATACCATGCAAATCATCGGGTGCAGACCCATGGTCATCGCTACTTTGGTACCAATGATACTGAATACGATTAGGCCTAAGGCATCCAAGCGAATAAACAAACCTTTTAGCTTGATAACCCATTTCGCCAACCCGGTTGTAATAACACCTGCTATACAGGTGATGGCCAGATACTGAGGGTTTTCAACCCAACCTAAAGGGTAATGGCCAAGTAAGATATCGCGTACTGTACCGCCGCCAATTGCCGTTGCGCTCGCAACCAACATTACACCAAACCAATCCATTTTTTGTTTGCCTGCACTGAGAGCGCCGGTCATGGCTTCTGCCGTGATGCCAATGATATACAAAACACTTAGTAGCATTGCTGTAGCTCTATAATTTAGGTCTATAAACTCGAGTCTTATAGGCCTTAGGGATATAAAATGAAGCGCGAGTGTAGTAGTAAAAATGCTTGTTGACGAATGAATATTTGTACCGTGAATGGGCGTTTCAGATTAGCTAAACTAATCATTCACCTTAAAGTGGTGTAATCTGGGAATGGCAATCGATTGTCACTGCAAAGTATAATGGCGAACCCGATGTCATTACGCTTGATAGGGCTTTACCGAGCGCTGAAAAAAAAGCAAAATGCCCCAGTTATTTTTACTTAAATTTGATTTTATGACACACCAATACTCAGACATTATCGATATCTTCAATCAGACCTTTTTTGAAAGCTTTAATACCAAACTAGAGCTAGGGGCTGATGAGCCGATCTATTTGCCTGCTGATGATACTATCCCACACCATCGAATCGTGTTCGCACGTGGCTTTTACGCCTCTGCACTCCATGAGATCGCACACTGGTGCGTTGCTGGGCCTGAGCGTCGTTTACTGGAAGATTTTGGCTATTGGTATGAACCTGACGGTCGAACGGAATCGGTTCAAGCTGAGTTTGAAAAAGTAGAAATTCGCCCACAAGCGTATGAATGGATCATTGCGATGAGCGCAGGCTTTCCTTTTAATGTCAGCTGTGACAATCTACACGGCGATTTTGAGCCAGATCGTTTGGCCTTTATGAATAAAGTACATAGCGAAGTTATGGGTATCTTTGAAGTAGGCTTTCCGCCTCGCGTGAAAATGCTCTCTGAAGCATTACGCAGCTTCTACGATGTAGAACCTTTATGTGCTAGCCAATTTATTGTGAAATAAGAGAATATTATGATTATCGAATTTGAAGAAAAACTACTTGAAGTAATTGATGCTCGCATTGAAAACGCATCAGACGATGAACTGTTTGCTGGTGGTTACTTACGTGGTCATATTTCTCTTTCAGTGGCTTCATGTGAAGAAGAAGGCATTGAAGATGTGGCTGAAGTAAAAGCTCGTATTGAACAGAGCCTAGACGACGCTCGCTCTGAACTAACACCAGCAGACCGCACTATCGTTAATGACCTTTGGGTTGAGCTACAAAACCAAGCTTAATCTCGATGTATTAATACTATCCGCTCAGTCCCTTCCTTTCCCATTTTGCTGAGCGAACTGGTTTATTTGAGACTCGTTCGAAATTTTTGAATGAGTCCGTTCATTTCTTGTGATGGTTACATTTTCTTACTACGTTATTCTAATCCCACTTAACGGAATTACAGAAAGGTCACATCATGAAAGTTATCGCATTTGGCGCAAGCACAAGTTCTACCTCAATCAACAAAACACTAGCAACTTACGCAGCAAACTTGATTGAAGGTGCTGAAGTAAAAGTCCTAGACATCAACGATTACAATGTTCCTATGTTCAGTGAAGACACTGAAAAAGAGATTGGCCAAGCTGAAGGTGCTCAAGCATTCCTACGCGACCTAGCTGAAGCTGATGCGTTTGTTATCTCGTTCGCAGAACACAATGGTCACTACCCAGCAGCGTATAAAAACCTATTTGACTGGGCGACACGTATTGAGCGTTCAGTGTTTGGCGAGAAGCCGGCGGTTTACCTAGCGACTTCACCAGGCCCTGGCGGCGCACAAACGGTACTTGGCGCAGCGACAGGTTCTGCACCTTACTTCGGTGGAAACGTGCAAGCGTCAGTTTCAGTACCAAGCTTCTACGATAACTTTGATTTTGAATCTGGTTCTATCAGCAACGAAGAGATCGTTCTACAGATTAAAGACGCGGTTGCTAAGCTGTAAATACAGCTTCGTTTAGAACATCAGTTTAGAGCAACACGAATAACAAAAAGCCCGAGGGACACAATGAACTCGGGCTTTTTAGCTTTTAACTTATTAGTTTCAGATATTCAGAAATTTCAGATGTTCAAAATAGCTGAACTAGAAACTACGGCTTTGATTTAGAATGCTTGTCAGCAACCCATCCAGCCGTTAATGCCTTACCTTTACGCAGTCTGCGTACCCACATTCGACTTGGGTGAATCGCCTCAAGCACATCAACAGGCAAGGGCAGCGGATCGCCACAGATCTGTGATGCTAATACTTCAGCCAATAATGGTGCAGAGCTCAAACCACGTGAACCCAGTCCGATAAAGCAATAAAGGTTAGGGAAGCTTGTTACCGTTTCTACATCCTCAACCGAGTCACGCTGCGGGTTGAAGTTGTGGAGATCTTGGTACTGCTCCTTAATGGCTTCAAAGTCACCAACGTTTCCGACAAACGGAAGGTGGTCACGGCTTACGCTTCGGATACCTTGGCGCGCTAAGTTGTCACTGGTATCGACATCTTTTGTCCATGCTTGGTCTGGTAGTGACCCATGTAGGCGCTCGCCATTGTGCTGCTGAACCTCAATATCAAATTCTTGGTCGATATTGGTTTTGTCGTAGTTCGCACCAATACAGTGATGACCATTGTTGGGGTTCTGTGGCGTCAAATAGCCATCAAAGCACAACACGGTTTTTAGCTGGCTGAGATTTTCCGTGGTCGGAATATGGCTCACTTGGCCTTTAACCGGAGTCAGTGGTACTGGCTGAGTTTGTTCAAACTGAGTGAACTTGTGTCCGTTTGCGACAACTACTTGGTCGTGCTTGGTTTGAATCTCACCTTGAGGTGTATCCATCGTCAGTATCCATTGTTGTTCAGCTTCGAGCCACTCAAGTTGCGTTACTTGATGTTGATAGTGCGCGCTTACTTGGTTGTTCTCTTCTAACTTGCTAATCAAGCCTTGAGTCAGTTGCAGAGGGCTTAGCCAACCACCCAGCGGAAAGTAAACACTCTCTTTATCGACGGGTAAGCCAATCTTTTCGTTGGCTTGCTCTGGCGATAAACGCTGAATCAGGTCGGTGTGGAAGTTGCCTTCCAACATGCGGTTGAGCTTTTTAGTGGAGCCTTGATCCCACATCAAGATGTTCACGCCACACCAACTGTGATCAAATTGAATAGACTGAGCCGCTTGATTAATAAATTGACGAGCAAACAGTAATCCCGGGCCAAACACGCGAGACACGTTCGAGGTCGCTTCGCTTAATAGCGGGTAAATCGCACCTTGGTTGTTACCTGAGGCATTGCCCGCAGCTTGTGGATGTTCACAATAAAGGGTGATGTTTTTACCACGACGGCTTAGCGTTTTGGCTAATGCAGCACTGGCGACACCACCACCAATGATCGCAATGTCTTGGGATTCAGTGTGTTGAGCGAGGCCATACCAAGGTTTGATGTTGGTGTGAGCGTGCTTTTCGCCAAGTCGGCCGGCGATCATTTCTCGCTTAGTACCAAAGCCTTTGACCTTTTTCATTTCAAAGCCAGCTTCAATTAAGCCACGGCGAACAAAGCCAGCAGCGGTGAAGGTGGCGCAGCTACAATCTTGCTTAGCGAGCTTAGCCATGCCGTTGAATAGGTTTTGATTCCACATCTCTGGGTTCTTGCTCGGAGCAAAACCGTCTAAGAACCAAGCATTAACCAAACCTTCACGCGGGGTTGGTACGTTGGGCATGCAATCTTTAATATCGCCAAACCACAAATCAAGCGTGATTGCACCGTCGCCCAGCACAATGCGGTGACATTCAGGTAGAGCAATAGGGTAGTGTTCTTGGAGTTGCGTCGCATACTCGGCTAATTCTGGCCACGATTGGTGTGCTTTGATCAGATCCTCTTTATTTAAAGGATATTTTTCAAAACTGATGAAATGTAACTCTTTGGTCATCGCTTGTGGGTTATCTTTAAGAAAAGCATCGAACCATTGCCAAACTGCAAGAAAGTTCAAACCTGTGCCAAAGCCGGTTTCAGCAATCACAAAGCGGCGTTGTTCATGTTCAAGCCAACGCTCTGGAAGGTGGTTTTGCTTTAAAAAGACGTAGCGAGTTTCTTCTAAACCGTTAACATTGGAGAAGTAAACGTCGTCAAATTGGTCTGAAACTGGCGTGCCAGACTCATTCCATTCCAGTTCTGCATTAGTAATTGAAGTCATAAAATCTATCATTTTGTGATTTGAAGCGATATGTTGGTAGGGATTGTACGAATTTCTAGGAAAGCTGACCACTTTTGTTAGGCTTCTTAGTTATCATCTAGCTGAATTTAGAATTATAGGAATGTCACATGAAACGAGTCGTAATCACCGGTATGGGTATTGTTTCAAGTATCGGTAACAACGTCGAAGAAGTTTTAGCATCACTGAAAGAGGGTAAATCTGGTATTACCGCTTCAGAGCAGTTCAAGGAAAATGGCTTGCGCTCTCAAGTATGGGGTAACCTAAAAATGAACCCTGCTGACCATATCGATCGCAAAAAAATGCGCTTTATGGGTGATGCAGCGGCATTCGCTTATCTTTCAATGGAGCAAGCAATTGCTGATTCTGGCTTAACTGAAGATCAAGTATCTAATGACCGCACGGGTATCGTTGCGGGTTCAGGTGGTGCTTCATCTCTAAACCAAGTAAACGCGGTAGACATCATCCGTGAGAAAGGCGTGAAGCGCGTTGGTCCATACATGGTTCCACGTACAATGGCTTCTACGGTTTCTGCTTGTCTAGCAACTCCTTTCAAAATCCGTGGTGTGAACTACTCTATGAGCTCTGCATGTGCGACATCTGCACACTGTATTGGTCACGCAATGGAGCTTATCCAACTTGGTAAGCAAGACGTTGTATTCGCTGGTGGCGGTGAAGAACTGGATTGGTCTCTGACTATGATGTTCGACGCAATGGGCGCACTTTCTACTAAGTACAACGACACGCCAGAGCTGGCTTCTCGTACCTACGATGCAGACCGTGATGGTTTCGTTATCTCTGGTGGCGGCGGCATGTTAGTTATCGAAGAGCTTGAGCACGCTGTTGCTCGTGGCGCAAAAATCTACGGTGAAATCGTAGGCTACGGCGCAACTTCAGATGGCTACGACATGGTTGCTCCTTCTGGTGAAGGTGCGGTTCGTTGTATGAAGATGGCGATGCAAAACGTTGATGGCGTTGATTACGTGAACACTCACGGTACTTCAACTCCAGTTGGCGACGTTAAAGAGCTAGGCGCTATCCAAGAAGTTTTCTCTCAAGGTAATGGCGGTGGCAACAGCCCAGCAATCTCAGCAACTAAAGCGATGACAGGTCACGCTCTAGGTGCTGCTGGCGTACACGAAGCTATTTACTCAACGCTAATGCTAGATAACGGCTTTATCGCTCCAAGCATTAACGTTTCGAACCTAGACGAAGCTGCTGCTGGCCTAGACATCGTAACTGAAGCTCGTGATCAAGAGCTAACTACAGTTATGTCTAACAGTTTTGGTTTCGGCGGTACGAACGCAACGCTAGTAATCAAAAAGTACCAAGCTTAACTTAAGCTTGAGTTACAGAGACAAGGTTAATCGTTAAAGGGTTGCGCTAGTGCCGATTCAACACGCACAGGTCACCCAGTAATAATGACCATCAGAACAAAGTTTTTAGACGCAGGTTGGTAAACGTGTTTTTTGAACATAGTTTTTAAATCTGGGTTTAGAGATTGAAAGGTTTCCAGAGCTTGACCAGTACTGACTTTGGTTAGTACTGGTTGAACAGACGCAAGACTCTGTCTCCTGGAGAGCGAGATAGGATCCTTTTGTTCTGGATGTTTGCCCGATTGTTTATTCAATCGGGCATTTTTCGTTTTAGCCGTTTGATCTTGGGTGTTCACTCTGGTTTCGGTTCTTGTCTGCCAAGGTTAGGTGATTCAGTCCTTTATTTATAATGTATTCCAATTGCTACTCGACACCGTGTGTGGAATTTTGCACAATCATTTCAATTCACATTTAGGTCGATAGACCCCAACAAAAGTACTCGCCAAATGAAAATCTTAATCGACGAAAATATGCCTTACGCTGAAGCGCTTTTTAGCCAGCTAGGGGAAGTGACAATGAAGTCTGGTCGCACATTAACAGCTGACGACCTAGTTGACGTAGACGCATTGATGATTCGCTCTGTTACCAAGGTAAACGAGTCATTGATCAGCAAAGCCAATAAGCTGAAGTTTGTTGGTACTGCGACGGCTGGCATGGATCACGTTGACCAAGAGTTGATGAAAGAGCTTGGCATTTTCTTTACTGCGGCACCTGGTTGTAACAAGGTGGGTGTTGCTGAGTACGCGTTCAGTGCGATGATGGTGCTTGCGCAGCAACAAGGCTTTTCTGTTTTTGATAAAACGGTTGGTATTATCGGCTGTGGTCAAGTGGGCAGTTACTTAGCGAAGTGCCTTGAAGGTATTGGTATCAAAGTTCTGCTGAACGACCCTCTAAAACAGCAAGAGGGTGATACTCGCGAATTTACTGAGTTAGAGACTTTGCTTGAACAATCAGACGTTATTACATTACACACGCCAATCACTAAGACGGGTGAGTATCCAACGCATCACTTGATCAGTGAGCAAGTGCTGAACAACTTACGTGCTGATCAAATCCTGATTAATGCAGCTCGCGGTCCTGTGGTTGATAACCAAGCGCTAAAAGCTCGCCTGCAAAAAGCCGATGGTTTCACTGCAGTGCTTGATGTGTTTGAGTTTGAACCTGAAGTCGACTTTGAGCTTCTTCCGTTACTCGCTTTTGCAACGCCTCACGTAGCGGGCTACGGTTTAGAAGGTAAAGCGCGTGGTACCACGATGATCTTCAACAGTTATTGTGAATTTTTAGGTACTGAACAGCGTGCGTATGCAAGCGACTTATTGCCGACAGCGCCTGTACCTCAAATGAAATTAGATAGAGCTTGGGATGAAGCAACACTGCACAATTTGACTCAGTTGATCTATGATGTGCGCAAAGACGACGCCTTATTCCGTCGCAATATCGTTACGCCGGGTTCTTTTGACAAGATGCGTAAAGAATATTGGGACCGCAGAGAGTACAGTGCAGTCGAGTTAACGGGCGACGAATCTTGTAATTTAACGCCGTTATCTAAACTCGGTTTTATGGTAAAGCCAACTTTATAAAAGAGAGAAACAATGAGCCAAGAATTTAATATTGCTATTTTAGGTGCGACTGGTGCGGTTGGTGAAACCATTCTTGAAGTACTTAAAGAGCGTAAATTCCCTGTCGGTGAAATGCACTTACTAGCAAGTGAACGTAGTGAAGGCAAAACTTCCCGTTTTAACGGCAAAACAATACAAGTACAAAACGTAGAAGACTTCGATTGGTCTCAAGTACATATTGCGTTTTTCTCTGCAGGTAGCGAGCTTTCAGAGCGTTGGGCTCCAATTGCGGCTGATGAAGGTGTGGTTGTCATCGATAACACATCACGCTTCCGTTACGAATACGATGTTCCTCTGGTTGTGCCTGAAGTGAACCCTGAAGCGATTGCTGAGTTCCGTAACCGTAACATCATCGCGAACCCTAACTGCTCGACTATCCAAATGGTAGTAGCGCTAAAACCAATTCACGATGAAGTGGGCCTTGAGCGTATTAACGTTTCAACTTACCAATCTGTGTCTGGTGCAGGTAAGCCAGGTATCGATGAGCTAGCGGGTCAAACGGCTAAGCTTCTTAACGGTATGCCAGCTGAAAACTCAGCGTTCTCACAACAAATCGCTTTCAACTGTATTCCTCAAATCGATGAATTTACAGAGAACGGCTACACGCGTGAAGAGATGAAGATGGTTTGGGAAACTCAAAAAATCTTTGCTGACTCTTCAATCACAGTGAACCCGACTTGTGTCCGCGTACCAGTATTTTACGGTCACGCAGAATCTCTACACATTGAAACTCGCGCACCAATCGGTGCAGAGCAAGTGGTTCAGCTTCTAGAGAACACAGAAGGTGTTGAAGTATTCCAAGCGCTAGACTTCCCAACTCAAGTTCGTGATGCAGGTGGTAAAGACCACGTAATGGTTGGTCGTATTCGTAACGACATCAGCCATCACAGTGGCGTAAACATGTGGGTTGTCGCTGATAACGTTCGTAAAGGCGCAGCAACAAACGCAGTTCAAATCGCTGAAGTTCTGATTCGCGATTACTTCTAAGCTTTATTGCTTTGATAAAAAAGCCTCACTCTTTAGTGGGGCTTTTTTAATCGATTAAAAATATTGTTAGTCAAATTGTGTGAAATTGCTGCGAATATTGTTGCTGCAACACATTTTTTGTTTTCATCTCTATAGTTTTACGTCATTTATCCGATATATTTAATAGATCATCACTTTTCCGAATTTAAGCACCTAGCTGAGCCTTTTATGTTTCAAATTTTCAAGCCGTGGTTAATGCCTTTTGCCTTTATCATTGCGACTCAGATTTCCGTTGTTCGTGCAGATTCCATTCGAGTTGTAGGGCCTAATGGCCAGATACAATCAGCGCCTACGTTTTCAGAACCACTTCAAAGAGCGCAATCAAATAGCGCTGAGCCTTCACGTTTCTATGGTCCAACTCGCGGCTCAGAAACATTGTGGTCTATTGCCTCAAAGTTACGCCCTGATAACTCCGTTTCAGTCCAACAAACTCTGTTGGCTATTTATCGCTTAAACCCACAAGCGTTTGAAAACCAGAATATCCATAGCCTGCTGCCTGCGAGCAATCTACGCGTGCCTTCTTTAGAGCAAGCACGTGCAAGCTCGACGCAGCAAGCTATCAACATCATGAACTCACATCTTGCTAAGCTTGATGCTCCTGCAAGTAAGCCTGTCGCTTCAAAACCCAAAGCGCCGAGTTCTGATGCAAAAAATGTTACTCCTGCTAAGCAAGTAAGCACTACTGAAATTGCTAAAAAGCCATTGTCTCCAACTCAATCATCTCTAGCTCAATCTGCACCAACCCAAGAGATGAACAAGTTAGAGAAGCAGCTAGAGCTTTCAGAAACTGAACTGCTGTCACTTGAAGAGAAAAATCACCAACTTCGTTTGATGTTATCGAATGTTCAATCGGAAGTGGATGAGCTAAAAACAGAGCTCAGTGATGAAGACCGCATTCGTAGCGAAGTGGAAAAGCTGCTTGATGAAGAGCGCAGAAAGAACGCCGAAATTGAAAAGATGGCACCAAGTGTCATGGACGAACTGTTATCGAATGGTTGGTTAGTGGCGGCTCTTGCGATTATTCCAGGTCTGCTCATTGGTTTGATCGTTGTGATGCTGTTAGGCCGTCGTTCTAAAAATGCTGAGCAACAGCAGACGACTCAAGAACAACCGCTCCAGCCAGAACCAAGTACCGTTGCACCTATTACATTGGGCGACGAGATGGACGACCTTAACGAGCTGTCTTTAGATGATGACTTGTTTGGTACGGAAGATGACGCCAACAAGCTGTTTGACGATCAAGCGCTAGCCGAAGAGGATGATGTCTTTGCTGGTTTAGATGAATCTGATCTCGATTTCAATCTAGATGGTGAAGACGATGACCCATTTGCTAGCATTGGCGAAAACGGTGATTTAGACACCAACTTCGACGATCTAGATTTAGACAGCAGCAACGGCATTAGTGTTAATGGCGAAGAGAAAGCGCTTGGCCTTGAAGAGATGGAACGTGCGCTAGACAAAACAGCGGAAAGCGCCGTCGATACTGATGATGTCGACTTTGATCTTTCTGATGATAACGCAATGTCTGCTGATGACATTGAAGCTTTACTATCTCAAGAGCCTGAAACTGAAGATCTCGGTTCCAACGAGCTAGACCAATCTTTATTAGATGATCTGTTTGCTCTTGATGACGAAGATGGCGACAGCTTCGATATTGATGCTCTGATTTCGGAAGAGCAAAGTGATTCGCCTTCTAGCACTGAAACACCAGCAAGCGATGATTTTGACATCGATGCGCTTATCTCTGAGCAACAAAGTGAGACTAAGCCTGTTGATTTGAGCAATGACGATTTTGATATTGATGCTCTAATCTCTGAACAACAGTCCCCTGAGCCAGTTTCACCGACAGCGAATGATGATATTGATGACATCTTTGCCCAAGTTGCTGCTCAGAACGATCAAGCGAATGACCCTTTCAACCTCGATAGCGACGATGAGATTGCCACTAACCTAAACAGTGGTTTGGCGTCTGATGATGATATCGAAAACATTCTGTCTCAGTTCGATAAGCCCATCGTAAATGAAGAACCTCAAGACAGCGTTGATCTGCTTGATGAGCAACTGGCAGGCGATGACGTAGACCTAAGTAACTCGACAGACCTTCTTGATGAGATGCTAGGGGACGATTCGGATGATGAGTCTGAAAGCGAACCTCTTGGCTTTGATTCTCTGTCTGAGCTTGAAGAGCTTTCTGGTTTATCGACCGATGATGACCTCAACATCGCAGAAGACAGCACGGAAACCTTGGATGAATTAATAGGTGACTCTGACGAGGATGATTTCGAACTCGACGCCGAAAGTACCGACTTATTGGATGATTTCCTTGATAGTGAATTGTCAGATGATGAGCTTTTAGCGGATGCATCAAAATCAGAATCTCTAGACCCATTTGATGACTTACTGACAAGTGGCATTGAAGACGAGCTTGAATCTGAAGATAAGACGTTTGATAAAGAGTTAGACGCAGCCTTTGGTTTGGACAACGCCAATGAGGAGCCTGAAAAGGACTCAGACGTTGAGCTTACTCCGTTAACCTCTGAAGGTGAGCCTGAGCAAGATCCGGACATTAGTGAAACACCACAACCTGAAGTCGTTACTGATGAATCGTTAGATTCTGAAATGACTCAAGAAAGTTCTGACATTAAGCCAGAAAATGATGAAGCCTTTAATCGTGATGGTTTTATCGATGATTTGTTCGGTGTCGCACCGGCAACGGATGCTTTGCTTGATGACTCGCTAGAAACAACAGACGAAGCGTTGATTGATGAGTTAATGACTTCTGATGACAATGATTTGTTGCCAGCAATAGAAGAGCCTGTTGAACCATCAATTGACAATACGGTTGAACCAGAGCAAGCGTCTCTTTTAGACAGCGACGAAGTATCAGCACAAGAAACCGCATCATCGGTTGAAGATGATGAACTGGATATCGACTCGCTGTTATCTGAGAATTCTGATTTTGACAAACCAGATTTTGAAGAGCGAGTTAAAGAAGAAACCGCACAACAAGAACCAGAGCCGAAAGAAGCCGACGTACAAGAGCAAGCTTCGCCATCGTCTTTGAACGATATCTCTGAAGATGAAGAAGAAACGGTTGAAGACTGGTTAGCTGAAGCCATCGACGATGTAGAGTCGCCAGCGAACATTGACTCTGATTTTGACTTTGAACCGAAAATCCAAGGTAGCGATCAGCTTGAAGATGTCGTTGAATCCTTGCCAGAGCCAGAGCCAGAG
>NZ_JBFRNU010000053.1:0-16932 GCF_041471145.1 Vibrio sp. 10N.261.54.A5
GTGTGCTCGCGCCCTGCTGTTGCGTTTGAATGAGAACCTGTTTGAAGAGTGAATACTCGGTTATCGTTACTGTTCATTAGATCGATATCAACATCATTTCTATCACCACCACCAACATCTGTATTGACGATAGTTTCTACGTAGTTTCCGTCACCCCAGATGTCGATAGCAACATCGTTTCTATCAACACTGCCGTTACTAAACTCAGTGTAAGTGGTATTAGAGTTACCGTTGATGTACACGTCAGCTTCGTTTCGGTCAGCACCACCTTTCGCTTTCACTACCGAAATGTTGTCATCACCCATCTGAGTAACTCGTAGGTCATTATTTCGACCGGCACCTTGTACTTTAACTCTGGCTTGGTTACGTAAACCATCTTGATCTATGAGTGCGTTGTTTCTTTTGTAACGTAATTTCACGTGAGCTTCATTGAGATTACCACTTTGTTCAACAACTACGTCCGATTTATAACTCGCGTGGGTATCAACGAGTGCTACGTGACCATCTGTTACACCTGATGTGTTTTGGTTAATAGTTACATTAGCCATGTCACCGCTACCCATTTGCCACACTGCAGTATTGTCCATAGCTAACGGCTCTATTGCTGCTACTTTCCCTTTAATACCAAGATCAGTTGTGCCCTCTTTCACACCTATTGCTGGCTCTGGTGCAGGATAGGGTGCAGGAAGTGGATCTGCTTGAGCTGCATTAAAACCAATGATGGCACCGACTATAATTCCAATTTGTGTAAGTTTCATAAGTTGTATCCTTATACATTTCCATGTCGACTATGTATCACTTCAAATGAAGTGACCTTGAATCAAGCTATCCATACTGCGCGCTAATTTGCTTGATTGATGTAGATTCTCATCGAGCTCGACGCATTGACTATCGCGAAGTCGTGCCCATCTTGAGAAATTCCTAAGTTGTCTCCTCCAGACCCAGCCATAAATGCCGTATTATGGTTGCCTTTTTGGTCAATACTTAATTGACTCCCTTGCCCTGAGAAGTTCGCTTGTCCTATTACCGCTAAATTGTGGTTTCCGTCTTGGGAAATCAGCGCTTCGCTATTTCCGCCAAGTTGCCCAATTGCAGCGGTATTGTTCGATCCATCTTGATTGATATACGCAACATTATTTCGTCCCACTTGTGTAATATTTGCTGAATTAGAGTGACCACTTTGTTTAATCTTCGCTCTATTATTCGCTCTATTATTCGCTTTAATTCCAGGACTATATTGAATAATCGTTGAGTTTGAATCAGAACTGTTTGTTATATCTATCTCTGAGTAGTTATCTAAGTCCCCAGATGAAATGTTATATAAGTCGCTATAGTCATTAATAATGTCCTGTTCGACATTATGTAAAAAATCCCCCTCAATACCAGAGGCTATAGCAACATTAAAACTACCTATTGATAAATATAAGCAAGTTAAGCTGGTAAGTGCTGCTGTCCGACTTATCTTTATCCTAAAGTGTCTGATGCGTGTTTATTCAACTAAATATATATTCCGTGTTGAACGCCGTGTAACTCACTAGCATGAGAACATCTTAGGTTTCTAGGTGAATATCATCTATAAACTTAAAGGTGAAAATATTTAATTGCATATGAGAAATTTAATTAGTAATTAACTTGTACAGCCCCTCCTTAGTTCATTAATTTCTCCCGGAGATTAAACCTAAAGTTTATATATGCCACTGTGAGCATGGATTAGGCTTTGTATAGATTCAACGAACCACATTCTCATTTTGTAAATGGACTTTGAATGGGAGCCCACATGAAAATCAAGCTGCTTACAATTACTCTATTTTCTTGCGCTGTTAGTGCAGGGGATACGAGTCATGGTCTTGAAAACGGTGCTCCCTTAGAAAATGGAACAAAACTTGAGGATTCGACAAATAACCTGAAGTAAAAGTTTAACGACTTTAGCGAAGTTGACGGGATCATAGTGGATAGAACAATTACGCGCTTAGGCGATGACTTCTACTTCTTCTTCTCGCAATCGCTCAACGAGAGTTATCCCAACCTTAAGGAAAATTTGACGGTAAAAGAGAGGCCAACGGCTTTATCTGGAAGCATCATAGAGGTTCAACACTCTAGAAAACCGATCTTCCGTACGGCGTTGTCCCCTGGTCGTAGACAAGCGAAAGAACGAGCTGCCGATGCCACTCGAGTTGTAGGGAATTACATTATCAGATGGCAAGCAGAGAGACTCTTTCAGGACACTTACGATCTAGACCATGATGAATTTTAAGGAGCCAAGGATGTCGATATTTTTCAGAAAGGCCGCGCTCATTGCGCTGATAGTTTCGCCTTCGGTTTACTCAAGCGAATTAGTTTATACGCCCGTAAATCCAAGTTTTGGCGGAAACGCTTTAAACAGTTCTCACCTTTTTAATCACGCTAATGCTATCAATGATTTTGAAGACCCTAATGCTAGGGATATTTTTGATGAACAAGAGTCTGCGTTAGATCGCCTAGCTTCGAGTTTAGAGTCCCGTTTAATTAGCCAATTGCTTGCTGACGTGGGTAATGGAAATACAGGGCAGTTAGAAACAGATGACTTTTTCCTCAATATTGTTGACGACTCCGGGACCTTACTCGTTCAAATCGTCGATAAAGCGACAGGGGAATCAACAGAAATCAGTGTTTCGGGACTAAACCCAGACCTCTAATCACAAGGATTGTGTTATGAAATCGATCATTATCGTCTTCTTGACCTTTGTGTTGGGAGGGTGCACTTACTCTATGCAAATTCCAGAGACTTCTGAAACGCCAAAGTTGATGCCGAGAGGATCGACTTATACGGACCTGATCTCATTACCTCAGCCTCGCGGTAAAATACTTGTTTCGGTTTATGATTTTAGAGATCAAACGGGACAGTATAAACCTCAGCCAAACAGTAACTTTTCGACAGCGGTACCACAGGGTGGAACGTCTTTACTGACCACGGCATTGATAGATTCCCAGTGGTTTGTTCCTCTAGAGCGTGAAGGGCTCCAGAACTTGTTGACGGAACGTAAGATCATTCGTGCTGCTCAGAAAAAAGACAAGGTAGTGAACAATCACGGAGCCGACTTAACATCGTTGAGCTCTGCGAATATCGTTATTGAAGGCGGTATTGTTGCTTATGACTCTAATATTGTTACAGGTGGGGCTGGTGCGAAGTATCTTGGCATTGGTGGCTCAGGGCAGTATAGAACCGATCAAGTGACAGTTAACTTAAGAACCGTTGATGTAAGAACAGGGCAAGTTCTGTTGAGTGTGACTACGACAAAAACCATTTCATCACATGAGATAGGATTCGGCGCATTCAGGTTTGTTGACTACAAAGAACTATTAGAAGTTGAAATGGGCTACAGCCAAAATGAACCCGTTAATATCGCTGTGATGTCAGCGATTGATGCTGCGGTAATACATCTTATTGTAAAAGGCATGAAGCGTGGAATGTGGTCGCCGGGCGATCCTAATGCACTACAAAATCCAATTATTGCTCGTTATTCCGAAGAGAGCGCCGACATATTGTAAGCAACCGAGTAAGCAGCAAAATAGGGCTATGCGGAAAACGGACCTTTCCCTTAGCCCTGTTTTTTTCTTCAAGCAACTCAATGATCAATTCACATCGCACGTAATATCTTTTATCGGTGTTTCCGAGGTAACAAAACAAACATACGCTTCCGCTGGCTTATTCGGGCCTATTCGAATGTAACCTGCCTTTATTTCATCTTCATCAAACGTCACCGAGTGAGAGCTTCCCGTTTGGTTGTCGTAAAAGTTTGCTTCAAAATTGTTGTTCATTTGGCTTGCGATACGGTTTCGTGTTGTAGATGTTGTGAACGTAATATTGGCGCAGCGCATCGGTGGTTTCTCTGTAATCAAAAACTGTCCGCTTTCTTTATCTAATACACCGCCTTTGGTATCCGGTTGTATGTCTATCGCCTGAAACTGTTCGATGGTGCATGTTTCTTTGGCTGAGGCTATTGAGGGCATCAGCATCGTGAGGGCTAAAGGGAAAGCAAAAAGTACTGGTTTCATTAGAACAGCGCCATAGGTAAAAAGAGCGAAAGATAATAGCACTGCAATGGTGCTATTAAATGTAAAGATTCTGTTATTAAGGAAATGCTTTTATAACGAAAACAAAATGAGGTTGAGCATCGTTAGCTTTTTTAGCTAGTCTCAAATTGACATTGGGCTGATTGGCTTTGTGATTGCTGAATGACACTGAAGCCTTTCTTTTCTAATAACTGTATAAGGTTACCTTCTCCAATTAGGTGCAAGGTACCAACTACTATCATGTAGTTCCCTTTAGTCTTAAGCTTCCAATCATTGGAGGATAGTTTGTTTGCCCAGTCTATGTTGCGATCGGTTAAGAATGCTTTCTCAAGTTCAGGCGACATCTCTGACAGTTCTGAGAAGGCTTCCAGCTTCGCTAAATCACCCGCTTTCCAGCTTTCAATCAGGCAATGAACCACGCGATCAGTTTGGTCAAATTCTTCAAGGCTACTGACTAACCACTCTTTACCGTCGTCCTTTTGTTTTGTCATCAGGTCTATTTGGAATTGCAGAGGCTCCAAACTGATAACCGGAACATCTTGGGTAGTCGCTTTGTTCGCTAGCGTCGCATCAACGCCGCTGGCGGAGCCATAACCAAGGTTTTTTAACTGCTGCATTTGTATGGAGAGAGAAGTTGCCCAAGGCGGTGAGCGAAGCAGTTGTTGCGTCGGCATGCCCAATGATTTTGATATGTCGGTTAATAATTGCAGCTGTTCTGTATTGAGTACATCGGCAGTCGTGAGTTTGTTGCGGGGATATACAACGCCATCAGACTTTCTGATATCCGTTTCGATAATTAAGCCATCACTGTTTTTTAGAGCGTCGGTGATCGCCGAAGGAAGGGGGTACATACTCTCGTCTCCAACGTGCACTGAACCTAAGATAGTGAGTGTCAGATCATCCTTTTGTGCTTGCCAATAAAGGGGCTCGGCGACCGCTTGCCTAGCTGAAAAAGCGAGAACGAATAAAACCATGTACCAGAGTGGACGCAAAGGGAGCTCCTTAAGGAAGTATTAAACTCGTTAAAATCGATTTTGACGGTGTTTTTTAACGGTTTTTTTTGAGAACAATGTCACGTTGTTTGTACGAAAAGTATAACAATACGCTGAAACTCTAAATCCTTTCTGACTACCAATGACACGATTTTATGAAATCGGTAAAAAAGATTGTGATTCATTTCTCAAATTTTACGTCAAAATTAAAATGACGGAAGTGCCGTTGCTTGTAACTTGATGATTTTATTTAAATTAAATTTATCAATATTTTTGAGATTTGAAGCCGATCACTTTATTAGCTCGATTTAATTCACGGTAAAAAATAAGCCCATATAGTTTATCTAACTTTCGAAGCGCTCCATTTTGCTTCTTACTCAATTTTTAATTTATGGGTGAATACGATGTTGAAGAGAAACTTACTATCTGTAGCGGTATTGGCTGGCCTAACAGGTTGTGCAGTAACGCAAGCACCAGAACAAAAAGTAGTGAATGCACTGGCTGATAATCTTGATGTTCAGTACGAAATTCTAACTAATCATGGTGCGAATGAAGGCTTGGCTTGTCAGGACCTAGGTGCTGAATGGGCGTCATGTAATAAAGTGAACATGACGCTAACCAATGACGGTGAAGCGATTGACTCTAAAGATTGGAGCATCTACTTCCACAGTATTCGTCTTATTTTAGATGTTGATAATGAGCAATTTAAGATCACTCGCGTTACTGGTGACCTTCACAAGCTAGAACCTACTGAAAAATTTGACGGCTTTGCGGCTGGTGAAGAAGTGGTTCTTCCGTTAACGAGTGAATACTGGCAACTGTTTGAAACTGACTTTATGCCAGGTGCATTCGTGACGGCGCCAAACGCAGAACCTAAGATGATTGCATCATTGAATACAGAAGATGTTGCATCGTTCGTAACTGGTCTAGAGGGTAATAACCTTAAGCGTACGCCTGATGATAATAACGTAATGGCGACAGCGGTGACGCGTTTTGAAAAGAATGCTGATCTAGCAACGCAAGACGTATCAACAACGCTTTTACCAACCCCAATGTCGGTAGAAGCCGGTGAAGGTTCAGTTAGCATTGCTGGTGGTATTGCCCTACCTAAAGACGCATTCGACGCTGAGCAATTCGCAGCAATTGAAGAACGTGCAGATGTGGTAAACGTAGATGTGAGTGGCGACCTACCTGTGAGTGTCGCTGTTGTTCCTACTCAGTTTACGGGTGATTTAGCGAAATCTGGCGCTTATGAACTAAGCATCTCGGAAGAGGGGATTGCAATTAAAGCGTTTGATAAAACGGGTGCTTTCTACGCAGTTCAGTCTATTTTTGGCCTAATAGATAGTCAGAACGCTGAATCATTACCACAACTGTCAATTAAAGATGCGCCGCGCTTTGATTATCGTGGTGTGATGGTGGACGTTGCTCGAAACTTCCACTCAAAAGATGCCATCCTAGCAACGCTAGATCAAATGGCGGCATACAAGATGAATAAACTGCACCTTCACCTAACGGATGATGAAGGTTGGCGTTTAGAAATTCCAGGTTTACCAGAGCTAACGGATGTAGGGTCTAATCGTTGTTTTGATTTGGATGAACAAAGCTGCTTACTGCCTCAGCTAGGTTCTGGTCCAACAACAGACAACTTTGGCTCTGGTTTCTTTAGTAAAGCGGATTACGTCGAGATCCTAAGCTACGCTAAAGCGCGCAGCATCGAAGTTATCCCTGAAATTGATATGCCAGCACACGCTCGTTCAGCTGTGGTATCAATGGAAGCGCGTTACACTCGTCTCATGGCGGAAGGCAAAGAAGCAGAAGCGAACGAATACCGCTTGATGGATCCGCAAGATACATCGAATGTAACCACGGTTCAGTTCTACGATAAGCAAAGCTTCATTAACCCATGTATGGAGTCATCAACTCACTTCGTCGATAAAGTAATCTCTGAAGTGGCGGCAATGCACCAAGAAGCGGGCGTACCGCTAACGACTTGGCACTTCGGCGGCGATGAAGCGAAAAACATCAAGTTAGGCGCAGGCTTACAAGATATTAATGCAGAAGATAAAGTGGCTTGGAAAGGCAACATCGATTTGTCTAAGCAAGATAAGCCGTTCCAACAATCACCACAATGTCAGTCATTGATCGCTGATGGTACTGTAAGCGATTTCGGTCATCTACCAAGCCACTTCGCAGAACAGGTTTCTAAGATTGTTGCTGAGAAGGGTATTCCCCACTTCCAAGCATGGCAAGATGGTCTGAAATACAGCGAAGGCGAGGAAGCATTTGCGACCGAAAGTACACGCGTGAACTTCTGGGACGTTCTTTACTGGGGCGGAACTTCATCAGTATACGATTGGTCAGCAAAAGGGTATGACGTGATTGTCTCTAACCCAGACTACGTATACATGGATATGCCATACGAAGTTGATGCAGCTGAGCGTGGTTACTACTGGGCAACACGTGCAACCGATACTCGTAAGATGTTTGGCTTCGCACCAGAAAACATGCCACAAAACGCAGAAACATCATTAGACCGTGATGGCAATGGTTTTACTGGTAAAGGTGAAATCGAAGCGAAACCTTTCTACGGTCTATCAGCACAGCTTTGGTCTGAGACAGTACGTAACGACGAGCAATACGAGTACATGGTATTCCCTCGCGTACTAGCAGCCGCTGAGCGTGCATGGCACCGTGCTGATTGGGAAAACGACTACAAAGTGGGTGTTGAATACTCTCAAGAAACTAACTTAGTGAATAAGCAAGCGTTGAACAGCGACTTTAATCGCTTCGCGAATATTCTTGGTCAACGTGAGCTAGCTAAGCTAGAAAAAGCGGGTATTGATTACCGACTACCAGTTCCAGGTGCGAAGGTTGTTGACGGTAAGCTAGCGATGAACGTTCAATTCCCAGGTGTAGAGCTGCAATACTCTGCTGATGGCGAAAACTGGCTAACATACGATGAGCAACAACGTCCATCAGTTTCTGGTGAGACTTACATCCGCTCTATTTCAGAAAGTGGTGAGAAAGTAAGTCGAGTGACCTCAGTTAAATAATCGATAAGCACTATTAGTAGAAGAGCTCCTGACCTTTATCTTATTCAAGATAAAACGGGAGCTCTTTTTGTTTACTGCGAATTAGGTGCATATCCAAAACTGAAACATATAGAAATCGCCTTTGGTCATATCATCAACAATGCACACAAGGTGACTTTAATCCCAAAAGTGACGCGCTTCTCATTATTCTCTTCAAAAAATAAGCCCCCTGTAAAAAACTCTAAATCAGATGTGATTCAACTATCTAGATCTAATTTTTCTTCGTGAAATAACGTGATCCCGATCTGTATATTTTTCCATCTTAAGTTTTTTATCAATTTTTATGTTTTTAAGTTGTTGATTTTAAAGTTTTAAATAACTTGTCTTTTTTTGATAGTGAGAGGGATCACTCTGCTGTCCCTTTTATTTTTAAACGCGAATTAATTCGAGCAACATAGATTTCATGCCAGGGAGGCTACCAACTACTCAAGCGGTGAAGGTGAATGATGTACCGAAGATGTGCCGCTGAAAAAATTAAACTAAGGCAGTTTACTATGAAAAAAATTATCGCTCTAAGTGCTCTTTCTCTTGCTTTCGCTTCTAGTGCTTTTGCTGGTTCTTCTTACGTAACGGGTAACATCCAAATTCATGACGATGGCCGTATCCACGGTTCTGACATGACTTCTACGCTAGAAGCTGGTCACACGTTTGACAACTCTCTAGGCGGCTTCACGGTTTATTCTGAGTTTGATGGTATCCAACTGGGCAAACTTGAATCTGAAAATGGCGGCGCAGGTAATACTACTCCTGGTATCACTGTAGGTGGTGAGCAATCTTTCAATATCACTGACAACCTATGGGTTGCTGCGGGTTACCAACATCTATTCTCTGCGGGTGAAAGCATTCAGTTCCGTCCATTAGTTAAGATCGGTTACAACTTCGACAACGGTATCTCTATTAGCAACCGTACTCGTGCACACATTGATGATACTTCTGCTAACGCTGACACAGACTACCGCATGGATAACCGCATTGCTTACACAGTGAATGCTGACCTAGCGCTTAGCTACAACAACGTATACATGATTGATGCTGAAGCGATGGACCACGAGTTACGTGCAACATGGACTCGTCAAGGTGTTCAACCTTACTTTGAATTCCGTAGCCAAGCTAACGGCGTAGACTTCGCGAACGGCGATTCTAAGCAGAACAACGCATTCGTATTCGGTGCTTCTTACGGCTTCTAAGCTGATTCGCTTGGTTGCTTAGTCTATTAGATTATTAGCCGAGTGAGCTTCTTCGCTAAATAGCTTGCTAGCTAATTAGCGAGGGGAACATAGCGGTACTAACAGCCCGGTTGGTGCCGCGACAAGATTTGCTTTACTGTCCAAAAGCAAAGAGCCTAGCAAGTAAACCACAGTCTTGGGTTTACTGAATGCTAGGCTCTATTTTTATGACTTCTTTTTATTGCTGTGTGTTGGTCTGTTTAGGTTCTATTTTCCGTTGTAGTGACGGTATTCAAACACCTGACCTTTTTCATTAAACGCATACACAGAATACTCGTTCTTCTTATCGCCATACTCCATGCCTGGCGAACCCATTGGCATACCCGGAACCGCTAAACCAATCGCATTACGTGGTGGGTTTTCTAGAAAGGCTTTAATGTCATCTGCTGGAATGTGTCCTTCAAATACGTAACCGTCGATCTCTGCAGTGTGGCAAGAGGCTAACTCCTGTGTTACCCCTAGCTTCTGCTTGATTGGGTTCATATCATCGTGGAGCTTCTCAGTAACATCGAACCCAGCATCTCGCATATGTTCTGTCCATTCTGTGCAGCAGCCGCAGTATGGAGATTTGTGGTTTAGAACATCAGTAGCTAAAGCTTGTCCTGAGATTGCAGCGAGTGCAGTAAGAGTCATAATTTTACGAATCATGGTTAACCTCATGAATATGGTTTTTGTTGATATTAGAATGAGTGGGTTTGAACAGTCTTAATCTGTTGGCATTGCTGACTACGGTGATTGATGACATCGCCATCGCAGCGCCTGCAACGACAGGGCTAAGTAAAAATCCAAAGAATGGGTAGAGCACACCAGCCGCAATTGGAATACCAAGTGAATTATAGATAAAGGCACCAAACAGGTTTTGCTTCATGTTTCTCACGGTCGCTTGGGAAAGCTCAATCGCGTTACTGACAGACAGTGGCGACGAGTTGAGTAGTGTCATTTGCGCACTTTCAATCGCCACATCGCTGCCGCTACCCATTGCTATGCCTATATCTGCTTGAGCAAGTGCAGGCGCGTCGTTAATACCGTCTCCGACCATGGCAACACTCTTATATTGCTGTTGCAGCTGAACAATGTGTTGAGCTTTCTGCTCTGGAAGCACTTCTGAAATCACTTCGTCGATACCGACGTTTTTACCTATCGCTTGAGCTACAGAGTCGTTGTCGCCCGTTAATAGCACAGTGTGAATTCCGGCGGATTTTAGTTGAGCTATCGCCTGTTTGCTATCTATTTTTAACACGTCTGAAATGCCCAATATGCCTTCCAGTTTTTGGTCAATCGCAATGAAAATAGGCGTCCACGCTTGCGAGCGGCAAAGCTCGATGAAATCCGCGCCAACCTCTGTATTGATACCTAATTGGGTGAGGTACTTAAGCGAGCCAACTTGCACTTTCTTGCCGTTAATTGTTGCTTGAACCCCAAGCCCTCGTTGGTTTTCAAATTCGCTGTGTGGGAGTACTGAAACTTCCAAGCTCTCTGCATATTGGCAAACGGCTTTGGCAAGTGGGTGCTCAGATCCTACTTCTACTGAATAAGCACAAGCCAGTAATTCTTGTTCTGATAAATCGCCATAAAAGGCTTGCTGAACGGTTGGCTTACCTTGGGTTAGGGTGCCTGTTTTATCAAACACGACAGCATCAATTTTGCTTGCAGATTGCAACACATCGGCGTCTTTGATTAGAACGCCAAACTCAGCGGCTTTGCCAACGCCGACAGTAATTGAAAGTGGTGTCGCAAGGCCTAAGGCACATGGACAAGCGATGATCAGCACGGTAGTCGATACCACAAGCATGTAGCTTGCACTGGGTTGCGGGCCGACCAAAAACCAAACTAAGGCAGCAGTTGCTGCGATCGCGACCACAACCGGAACAAAAACGGCTGAGATAGAGTCGGCAAGCTTGGCGATTGCTGGTTTACTGCTTTGCGCTTGGCGAACCATTTGAATGATGCGTGCCAACATAGTGCTTGAGCCAATTCCTGTCGCTTCAATAACTAAGCTGCCATCACCATTGATAGTGCCCGCTGAAACGCCATCACTCATCGATTTAACGTTGGGAAGTGGTTCACCGGTCAACATGGATTCATCGATGTAAGACTCACCCGATACCACAACACCATCAACTGGCACTTTCTCACCCGGTTTGACGCGTACTTGCATGCCTACTTGGATAGCTTCTACAGCAATAGTTTGTTCTTTGCCATCGACAATCACCACCGCTTTTTGAGGTTGTAGGTTAATCAAAGCTTGTAGTGATTTTGTGGTGCGAGCTTTGGCTTTGGCTTCAATGTAGTGGCCCAAAGAAATTAGACCAACGATCATCGCACTCGCCTCAAAGTAGACATGGCGAGAGGCCTCAGGGAACCATGACGGAATCAACACAACTAGCATGGAGTAGAACCATGCTGCGCCTGTACCCAAAGCAACTAACGTATCCATGGTCGCGCGCTTGTGCATCAGTGATTGCCAAGCATTGGTGAAGAAGCTACGACCTGAAGTGGCTAGCAGTACCAAACAGACGACACCGATTAAGCCCCAAGCCAATTGGTCGTTAAATGTAGCAATAGTCATGCTGCCACCAAACAGACCCCACGCCATCAGCGGAGCACCGATAAGCAGCGCGCTTACCGAATTTTTTAGGAAAGCTTTTTGGGTACGAAGTTGTTGTTCTTGCTGTTTTTGTTGTTGAGTCGCCGCGTCATCAACGAACTCTGCACCATAACCTGCGGTTTTTACGGATTCTATTAGCGCGCTTTCGATGACGTCTCGTGTTTTAGAGGTGAAAACTAAGGCTGTCTGTTCTGCGAGATTGATCTGAGCTTGGTCGACAAACTCATTCTTTTTCAGTGCTTTCTCTACCGAAGAAACACAACTCGCACACGTCATTCCCTCAAGAACAAGGTGATAGGTATATTGGCTAGCAGCAGGTTTATCTTGTGTCGGCTCCACTGGCGCTGTTTTTTTATCGTATTCTGAATCTGAATTAGATAAAGGCTCATTAACTTCTGAGTAGGAAGCCGCGTGGTAACCCAGGCTTTCGACCAGCTTAATCACCTCAGACTCAGAAAGCAGAGTAACCAGTGATAATTCCTGTTTGCTGACTTCTAGGTTTAAGGCTTGCTCAGTTTGTTCAAGCGCTTTAGTCAGTTTGCTCACACACTTGCCGCAACTCAGACCGGATAGCGAAAGGTGCAGCTGATTACCCATAGAATAGCCAAGCGTTGCTAACTGTTCGTTGAGCTGAATGTAACTAAATGGAGTCGAAATATCGATGTAGGTCGGCGATATGTCATTAATCATCGTGCTGTCGAGATCGCTAAACAGTGTGCGAACTTTCTTCGCGCAACCCATGCAATTTAGGCCGTTGAGCGCCGTTGTGTAGTAGTTCATATCGATACTCCAATTCTCATCTACGCCTAACATAAACCTTCCCGTAAGGGTAAGGTCAAACATAAATTCAAGAATTTGATCTTGGTGGAGTGCTAGCTGGTGGTTTCAGTTTGGAATGGAAGAGGGAAATTAAGAATGTGCGGCTATAATCTACTTGCTAAGACTATCTATTTACGACTTTAAGGGCGTAATTGGCCTTTCAATAACGGCTTTCGTACAACAACAGCGCATTAATCATTCACTACTGATTGTAGATTTAAGCGGTGGTGATAAAATAGCGCCCAAAATTTAGTGATGTTTGACTATTGCAGGCCTTGTAATGGCGAGCACTAAAAGAATCACCTACATAATCAAGGTATTTAAATGACGGTTAAAACTCGTTTTGCTCCTAGCCCAACTGGCTATCTTCACGTTGGTGGTGCACGTACTGCACTTTACTCTTGGCTATTCGCTAAGAACCAAGGTGGTGAATTCGTTCTACGTATCGAAGACACGGACCTTGAGCGTAACTCTCAAGAAGCGGTTGATGCAATTCTAGAAGGCATGCAATGGATGGGTATGGAATGGGATGAAGGTCCTTACTACCAATCTAAGCGTTTTGACCGTTACAACGAAATGGTTGATAAGCTACTTGCTGAAGACAAAGCATACAAATGCTACGCGTCTAAAGAACTGCTTGATGAAATTCGTGCAGAGCAAGAAGAAAACAAAGAGATGGCTCGTTACGATGCTAACCACCCTAAAATTGTTGCAGCAAACGAAGCAGCAAAAGAAGGTGATGCATGCGTTATCCGTTTCCGTAACCCTAAAGAAGGCAGCGTAGTATTTGATGACCAAATCCGTGGTCGCATTGAAATCGCGAACAGCCAACTTGATGACCTAATCATTCGTCGTACAGACGGTGCACCAACATACAACTTCGTAGTTGTAGTGGATGACTGGGATATGGGTATTACACACGTTGTTCGTGGTGAAGACCACATCAACAACACACCTCGTCAAATCAACATCTATGAAGCACTAGGCGCGCCAGTTCCAACTTTCGCTCACTGTGCAATGATTCTTGGTGATGACGGTGCGAAACTTTCTAAGCGTCACGGTGCTGTTTCTGTAATGCAATACCGCGACGAAGGTTACCTACCAAATGCACTAAACAACTACCTAGTTCGTTTAGGCTGGTCTCACGGTGACCAAGAGATCTTCTCTCAAGAAGAGATGATTGAATTCTTCAGCCTGAAGGCTATCAGCAAGTCTGCTTCTGCATTCAACACTGATAAGCTACTTTGGTTGAACAACCACTACATCAAGACTTCTGAGCCTGAGTACGTTGCTAAATACCTGCAATGGCACCTAGACGCACAGAAGATCGATACAACAAATGGCCCAGCTATCACTGAAGTGATCAAGCTAGTTGGCGAGCGTTGTAACACGCTTATCGAACTTGCTGAGCAATCTCGTTACTTCTACGAAGATTTCTCTGAGTTTGAAGCTGGTGCAGCGAAGAAGCACCTACGTGGTGTTGCTAAAGGCCCACTAGAGCTTGCTCTTGCTAAGGTTGAAGCACTTGAAGATTTCACTACTGCAAACATCAAAGATGGTGTAATTGCAGCTGTATGTGAAGAGCTAGAGATCGGCATGGGTAAAATCGGTATGCCACTTCGTGTAGCAGTAACAGGCGGTGGTCAGTCTCCTTCTGTTGATGCTGTGATGGAGCTTGTTGGTAAAGAGCGCGTAATCGCTCGTATCAAGATGGCTCTTGAGTTCATCGCTGAGCGTGAAGCTAACGCTTAATCCTATTTCTCTTGTTTGAGATAGAATGTACTTGAGATAGAACGATCATCAGCCGACAGCTTAATTCGCTGTCGGCTTTTTATTGTTTAATGAAAATACGGTCAACGTATTTTAGGACGAGACAGTTATAGCAAGTCTTGAGCTTTTGCTAAAACACTGAGTTTTGGGAATATATTTTGGCAGCTGTGCTGGTGGTTCATCGGGTTCATATCTGCAATCGCATCTTCGACAATCACCACGTTATAACCCAGTTCAAATGCTTGTCTAGCCGTTGATTCGACCCCAATACTTGTTGCTACCCCGGTCAGATAAATATCCGTAATACCTTGCTCACAAAGCTGCTTCTGCAAATCTGTGTTGGTAAATGCACCCCAGGAATATTTGGTTAGATAGCGATAATTAGGGTTTAGGCGCAGGCTTTCGATGACCTCTCCCCATACGATCTTTGATGCGTCAGGCTGAGCCGCTTTATTTTGCAGTTCCGTTCGGCCTTGTGGACGACCGGCTACATTAACAATAATTACGGGTAAATCAGCATCATCAAATGCATCGCAGAGAGCAAGGCTATTCTCTATGATCGGTCGGGACACGGTTTCCGGTAATTGATCAACGATACCTTGTTGCAGGTCGATAACGACAAGCGCAGAGCATTTACTCATTTTCATTACTTTATGCCTTAGTGGTCTTTGTGTGAGGTTATAGTGGTTAACTTTTACGGTGTATTAAGCGGGTGTAAAAGCGGATGAAAGCCAGTGCAACCATCATATAAATGAGTAGGTTCAAAGGGGTAGTGACGTCATAAACAGGCACAAGTTGCGTTGCGCTCATGGTAATCATTACTAATAGGTTGCCCCCGAGAACTCGATAGACCATCCACTGATTACCAGCGAACAGGCGATACACCGTAAAGACATTAACAAAGTAAAATGCCATTAATTGCCATACTTCGGTCATCGAAGGTAACAGCAGAACATACTGAATGAGGAACAGTGACCCAAAGGCTAAGTAGCCAATGGTCCAGTGCTTTATCATTTGCCTAGGCATGTTGCTTAATATCAAGGCGCAAATGGCACTGTTAATGATGAACAGACTTCCCGATGATATTGGTAGATATATCCAGACTAGAATTGCTGAGATGAAGCTCATTGTGCCGACTAACGTATTGCTTAATCGTTGCTGGCTGTTGTCAAGTAATCGGGCAAATAAGCGCTTTTTCTTAAAGTTACCCTGGTAGAATTGTTTGACTGTCTCTGGAAAAGGGGGCTTGTAATCGACATTAACCGATGATGCTTCAATAAAAGCCATAGCCTGGTTAAGTATCGAAAAATCATTGTGATCAACCCCTTGATCATGGGCGTTTTGCAGTAACTGTTTGGCAACCCAGATTGCTTGAGTTTGCTGTTGATGCTTCCACTGCTTTCTGGCAGGCATACGGCCATGCAAATCGGGCAGGCGCATCAGATCGTTCAGCGCTTTGAAGGTCGGGCTTTCAATATTTAACTCGCAGCTCGTGTGTAACTGGAAACGCTGCGCTGAGTCATTGTAAGCGAGTGAATGAATGAGGGGAGACATCGCCTCTAAAACAACACTGACTTCGTTGTTAAAGCGTGTGTCATCATCCTCAGGCCAAACCACGCTATAGATGGTCGTATAGACCACGAAGCCAAGCAGGGTTTCTTGCAGCCTTAGTACCGCAATATTAAATGTAGCTACACCATCAAAGCTGCCAGATATCGCCAGCAGGATGCAGACAATAAATGCCGTAATGTAAGCATAGCCGATGACCGGATCGGAACCCATGTATATACAAATTGCGAGTAACAGTGCGATGTTTGCTAAAAAATAATATCGATCTTGCCCAAAAACAGCGATTAACCAAAGCCCGACAAACGCGCCACAAAGCGTCCCCAACAATCTGAGAATGCCTTTTTTCTTGCCAGCAGTAATAGTATCAGTGATGGCCAATATATTGACCACGATAGCCGCCCAGTAAGGCTTCTCAAGGTTAAAATACAACGCAAGGTAGATAGCTAAACAAAATGCTAGGGCAACCTTTATGGCATTCTTGGCTGGAGTGCTCAGTGACTTTATAATGAGTAGCATAGTGGGGTTTAGCGGCAGAGGGATCGAATACGAGGATATTGCCTGATCTTTTGGTCAGCCTAAACTCTAGTTTGAAGGCCTTGATCCATCAAATATAGCAACTCTATTGCATCGTTTAACATTCAGGGGGATGGGGGCGATCAGTCACTCTACTTATACGATATTGTTCGATGCTGATAATGATCGATAGATCTTCTAATAGTTAATAGCGATAGAACATCAGGTTTATCGTTCTTCTAAGCTGGCTAGTTGTTCCGATTATTTTAGGTTCATCGCGGCTTTCC